>JBGPID010000020.1:0-17405 GCA_041484725.1 Geobacteraceae bacterium
AGCCATGGCGTGCTCGCGCACGCCGAAGTGGATGTTGCGCCCCCCGTAACCCCACTCCGGCCCAACCGTGCCCTGCCGGTCGGCGGAAAGCAGGGCGGGGCTTTCGAAATCCCCCAACCCCGTGAGAGCCGTATTGGTCGACGGGTTCAGGTCCGCAGAACCGCCGATGAGAAGGGGAAGTCGTGGGGCGACTGCGTTCAGCACCTTTCCCGAGGCGACGCGGCTCGCCATCCCCTTCGGATCGGCGGGAAAAGCGGGTATCGCCGTTTTCCAGCCAGCGGCGAGGGTCCCTGCCATCACCTCGCTCAGTTCCTGCGCAAGTTCGGGGAAATCTCGGGCATAGGCGGAAAGCATCGTGTCCCACCCCGCCTCGGCCTTCTTCCCCTTTGCCAGTGCCTGGCGGAAATGCCGGAGCGCTTCCTCGGGAATAAGAAACGGCGGCTTTGCCGGCCATCCCAGCGTCTCCTTGGTTAGCCGAACCTCCTCCTCCCCCAGTGGCGAGCCGTGCGCCGCGAAGGTGTCCTGCTTGTGCGGGGAGCCGAAGCCGATGTGGGTCCGGACGGCAATGAGGGAGGGTCGCTCCGTCTCGCTCCGGGCGTTTGCCAATGCCCGCTCTATAGCTTCCAGGTCGTTGCCGTCCGCCACACTCTGCACGTGCCAGTCGTAGGCCTCGAACCTTTTAGCGCGATCCTCGGTGAAGGAGAGATCGGTTGCGGCGGCCAGGGAGATGCGGTTGTCGTCATAGAGACAGATCAGCCTGCCGAGCCGCAGATGCCCGGCGAGCGAGGCAGCCTCCGCCGCCACACCCTCCATCAGGTCGCCGTCGCCGGCGATTACATAGGTGAAATGGTTGATGATAGCGAAGCCCAGGCGGTTGTAGCGGGCCGCCAGGTGTGCCTCGGCTATCGCCATCCCGACGCCGTTGGCGAACCCCTGGCCGAGGGGGCCGGTGGTCACCTCGACCCCCGGCGTCTCCCCCCGCTCCGGGTGGCCGGGAGTCCTGCTCCCCCATTGGCGGAAGTTTCTGATCTCGTCCAGGGAGAGATCATAGCCGGTCAGGTGGAGAAGGGAGTAGAGGAGCATGGAGCCGTGGCCGGCGGAGAGGACGAAGCGGTCGCGGTCGAACCATGACGGATTGGCCGGGTTGTGCCGGAGGTACCGGGTCCAGAGAACGTAGGCCATGGAGGCCGCCCCCATCGGCATCCCCGGATGGCCGCTGTTGGCCTTCTGAACGGCATCGATGGAGAGAAAGCGGATGGTGTTGATGCATAGATCGTCAAGCGCGGCGGGGGTGGGCGGGGGCGGGGAATCACTCTTCATGGCACTTCTCCCTTTGCCGATGGACGGCATTCACTTTGCGCAATCTGTTTCGTTAAATGTTAGCTCAAATATTGGTAATTGCAATTGGGGGGCGTGAAGTGAGAAGTGAGAAGCACTTGGCCCATCGGCCAACCGCTCCCGTTTGCTGCAAAACAACTTGACAAAAAGTCACTTGTGTCGTACGCTTTAACGTACGACAAGGAGGAGTAACAATGACAACACTTACAGCAACGGAAGCAAGAAAAAGCTTGTATAGTCTCGTTGATGATGTGGCAGAATCCCATGACCCGATTCAGATAGTGGGTAAACGAAACTCGGCCGTCCTCATCTCAGAAGAAGATTGGCGTGCAATACAGGAAACATTGTACCTCACATCAGTACCCGGAATGCGCGAGTCCATTCAAGACGGAATTAAGAGCCCGATAGAGGAGTGCGATGAGGAACTTGAATGGTAAACTGGCGACTAGTTTTTACCAAACAGGCTCAAAAAGATGCAAAAAAAATCGCACACTCCGGACTTAAACCCCAAGCCGAACGTCTGCTCGAAATCCTCAATGAAAATCCCTACTTAAATCCTCCACCATACGAAAAACTTCTAGGCGATCTATCAGGCGCTTATTCCCGAAGAATTAATATCCAGCATCGGTTGGTTTACCAGATTTTGGACGATATCAACACTGTGAAAATTATTCGAATGTGGACACATTATGAGTAGCGGAGATGATCAGCGAACAAGGGCGTAGACCATGGCGCGGCAAACTGCGTTGCGCTGGTCACGCCCGGAGCGGTTGGTAATTAGTCGGGCGCAAACATGAAATAGAATCAACCGCGACACGCAGCAATGGAGGCTTGCGGGAGATTCCTTGCTATTTGACTGCCTCTCCCCATCACGAGTATCGGCGCTTCGGAATCAGGGCCTTACATGCGCTTGGATCAACCTTTCAGCAAGGTTCATGCAGCGCACGCTTCATTTTCGGACGACCGCATCATGGCTGTCGTGGATGGTATAGCCGTTGAGTTCGAGGAGTTCGCCAATGAGCCGGTCGGGACTGGAACCGGTCAGGAATAGCTTGCCCCTTTTGTCGGGGGCGTTGAGCATGAAGCCCGACATCTGGATCGTGTAAGGCATATCGCTTGACGCTATGAGTTTCTGCATTGCATAACGACCCGGCAGACGCAGCTGGGAGAGAATCTTGCCGGCAACGGAACGGAAATCTTCACCCGGCGTGAGCATGATCACGTGGTAGCGCTCCGTTTCGAGAAGACGGAGAAGCGTATAGTTTTCCGGATCCCCCTTGAAGAAGCTGACCACATACCGCTCGCCATTTTTTTCGAAATAACGATCGGCCTTTACACGCAACGCTACCCCCCCTTCCCGCATGCTGAGCAGATCGATTTCCCTCTCCTGTTCATAGCCCAGGCCCAATGCCGACATCACCTTGTCAGCCAGTGCGGAAGGTTCCTTGTCGTTTATCACATCGATGCTGCTCCCTACCATCGGTCTTTCCCTTTGTCCTGAGGGGTAAAAGTCGATAACCTTGAAACCCTGACCGGCAAGATAGTCGGCAAGAACAGCGGGAATGCTCCCGGAGCGTGGCTCGCTGTTAAAGAGATATATGTCATGTTGCAGGGGGCTGTTCGCGTCGTTTTCGACCTTGAAATCAGTGGTGACCGTGAGCTTCGGGTCGCTGCCGAAAGCAACGGTGAAATCTTCCTCCACTGAATAAAACCCGGCAGCGGACAACAGGTTGGCAAAAAAGCGTTTGCGGTTGTGGGGGGTATAGGTGACGATCCGGGTGCCGGGATCATGTCCCTGAATAAGCGACTTGACAAGGGGTGAGAGCTTCCCCCCCGCCTCGATCAGAATCTTGCCGCCATCCGCGGCAGGTAAGAGCGGAAAACGATCAGGGGAGAGGTCGAGTGTATAGTTATCACCCTTGATCGAGAGCGCATCGTTGGACAAATGCTGGCCGGGAAGAAGCTTTTCCCAGACGAGCCTGGCGCTCTCCACCCCGTCGTTTCCTGTTTCAGCAGAGCCTTTGAACAGGGCGAGCCTATGGCCGATGGTTTTCTTTTCCAGCGGCTTTGGCGCGCTCCTTTTGCCGGCACGTACCGTCCTGGCGGCCACTTTTACGCTTTTCACCGAAAGCGGGATGATGATTTGCCTTCCGGCCTCCAGCCGTTTAGCCTTATTGAGCCGGTTACGGCGCTCAATTTCCGGGACCAGGGCTCTCGCATCACTGCTGCTCTTGCCGAAATCGCGCCTCAGGATCTTCACCAGGGAATCACCCCGCTTGACTGTGTAGGAGGTCTCCCCTGTGCCACTCCGGGGTGGAGCCGACTCTTTTGCCGGGGAGACCAGGGGTGTTACGGGCGGAAGTTTCTGCTGCAACATCCTGGGATCGAGCTCGAAACGGGGATCGATGGCATGGGCAAGGGAACCGCCAAGAAATACCGTCAGTGAAAGAGTCGCAAGTAACAGGGCACGGCGGTGTATCATTATCCCCTCCCGGAAATGGATGAACTGCTAGCCGTTTGCAGCTAGCCGCTAGCTGCTATTAAAACTGAGAACGAACCCCCTTATGACACCCTCCGGCATTTTCCGGTAAACTGCCAATTCTCCCTTGTTCCGCAGAGTTCCCTTTTCGACCAGGAAATCATCCCGCTTCTCCCGAACCCAGCTGTCGCAATCTTCCCGTCCGGTGGTTTGCCTGATGCACATCTTGAGAAACGCATCGCTGATTTCCCCATTTGTTCCGGCAATTACCTGAATTGCCCTCAAGCGGTTGTTTTCCCGGTAGACGAGATATTCGAGCCCGTTGCCCAGATAGCGTTCCCACCCCGGATGGGCAGCGGCATAGGTACTGTCCGGCGTCCCTCTCGGGATAAATGTCGGCAACCCCTGTACGGAAGAAGGAGGCACAACGTGAGACGGCCCGATTGAGACCCCCTCTTGTCTGAAAAAGCCCCTGGAGTCCTCCCAATACCGGAGCAGAAGAAAGGTTGCCAGGCCGAGGATCAGGATAATCGAGCCAATGTACACTTTCTGCTTGAGAGAGGCTTTTTCTCTGAAATCTTCCCGAAAAGAGATGTCACCATGCAGATATGGGCCTGCGGAGATTCTATCCACATTATCCGGCACTGCCCCACCAGGGGTAGAAGTGTTCTTGCCGGATAGCGCAGGAGAGGCGGGTTGCCAGGCGGATGGGCGCGGGGCAGCTTCATCAGACATGGAAGGCGATGTTTCTGAATGTCCTGCTCTTTCCGTGGATGCGATTTTTGTCGATGCCGTTTCCAGGAGAGGAGAGCTTGCCGGCACCCCTTTCAAACGGAGTATACTCTCCATGGATGTTGCAGTCCCGCCGGTTTCAAGTTGACGGGACGCCATCCCGGGCGTTTTAATAGGCGTTTCAGCACTCGTGCCGGCAAATAGCGGATCTGTCGACTCTTGCTCGTCCAGGCGAATATCCTTGTGCAGCAGTATCCTTTCTTCCGGAGAGTCTTGCCCGATTGGCGTCGAGGAGATCGGCAGGTCCTGAAGCAAGTCGGCTCCTGTCAAGTCAAGGAAAGAGTTGTCGCCGACCGGGAAGTCCGATAAGAGATCGGATGGCGGGTCGAAACAGAATTCATCGGCCGGTTTGGGCGGTTCAACGGTCAATTCGACAGTTTCCGCTCCGTTTTGCTGATCCTGTCCCGTTTCCGGAAGAATGGTTCCCCAGTCATGGCGGATATGAGCCGGGAAAATATCCGCAAATGGGTCATTGTTGAATACATCCCCTGTTTGGAACGAATTAACGGTGAATTCGTCCAATTTCATATCGTTTTGCGGATATTGTTCGTCATTTGCGGGTATTATTGGACTTTTGCCGAGAGAATCGCAAAACTGCTGGAACTGGCGAACGAGATCGTCGAACGGCAGACAGATGTCGATACAGCCGTCAAAGTTCGAAAATTCGGCATCCCATAGGTCCGTTTCATCACGGAGAAGGAGAAGCCTGATCGCTTCCCCATCGAGAAGGGTCTTTACCTGACTTGCCACTTTTTCACCGGTTATGCCGCCGATCTCACCCTGGATGAGCACCATGGCCGGAAGCCTGTAGAAAATCGCCTTGAGTCCCTGGGTAAAATCGGTCGAAACTTCGATCCTGACATCGGGCAGGGTATTCAGCTGTTCGATGATATCCAGCACACTCTGCTTGTTGGTTATGGCAAGTATTTCCGACATGATCTTACCTTATTCCGTGAACAATTTAATCAATACAATTTTATTCTGTATTAATGCACCAGCGCCAACCCCTAATATCAGCTGTATTTTTTATAGTTATATGTTATTAAATAGTCAACTAATATTTATCGGTTTGGTTTGTGAAGCAAAATGCACCCAGAATGGTGAGCAGATGGTGAAGTTGACTGCAAGCATCAAGGATGGGACTCAGGATGTTCTGGAGATTTGCCAGAATATCAAACTCAAATGCGCCGAACTCCATCATTACTATGCGGAGCTCTTCAAGGACGACAGGGACTCTCTGCTCCTTTGGAAAAGAACCGCCATGGAAGAAGAAAACAATGCCAAGGAGTTCGCCCTCATCGCCAAACTGAGACGGCAAAACGTTATCCAAGCTCTACGGGTCGATCTGGTCGATGCCGAAATCGCCCTCATATATCTGCAAACCCTTCTCAACAGGACAAAAGAAAATCCTCCATCCCCTGAAGAAGCGTTAAGAACGTCCATTAAACTCGAAGAAAAACTTTCACCGTTTCAACTGAATAACATCGTCGAATTTACCGACCCCTCCTTTAAGCAGTTGTTTGCCGTAGTCGTAAAGGCAGATCAAGATCGTATTACTATCTTCAGGAAAGCCTATGATCAACTGGTTGGCGACTAATACGCGGTCGCAATCAAACCGGTTATCCCGACTCATACCTGGAATCAATCCGCAAGCGCCTGCAGCAGTTCATCCGGCAGCCGCCGGGCTTTCATTTTCGGGTTGACGCAGACCAGGGTGACTTTGCCGTCAACCAGCAGTTTGCCGTCAATGACCCGAATCGCCTGCTGTCCCACGGTGAATGAGGTTTTCCCCACTTCCAGCAGCTCGGTTTCGACCCGCAGCAGATCGTCGTGGACCGCCGGCGCACGATAATCCACTTCCAGCCGGACAACGGGAAAGATACACCCCTGTGCGGCCAGTTCCCCCACCGACAACCCCCGCTCGCGCAAATACTCGGTCCTCGCCCTTTCAAAGTAACGCAGATAATTGGCATAGTAAACCACACCACCTGCATCCGTGTCTTCATAATAGATGCGGATTTCCATATGTACCGTCCTTTCCGTACATCCTAAAATCAAAATTTAATCGCGCGGAGGCGCAGAGGCGCTGAGAAATACAAAGCATACTCTTCACACCAGCCCCATCACGAAATTGAACTCCATGGTCCCGGGCAGTTCCCGTCCCCGGCTGAAGGCATCCAGTATCTGCGGCCACTCCTCCCGCGGCACGGCGGTCAAATCGATGACAAACGACCCGCACCCCATCTCCTGGAGCTTTCCCCGGAAAGCGGTCAGGGAGAATCGCCGGTCCGGTGTGACCAGGGTAAGCCCTTCCTTTACCGTCACCGTGTAACCGTCCCCCCGGTCGGAAAGCACCGGCGCATCGCTTTTCACCCCCTTGACGGCGATTTTCGAGGTAATCGCCGGCACGCCGCAGTAGACCATGACCCGTCGGCCGATGGGTAGGTCTGCACGCAAAAGCTCCGCCAGATTGTCGGCGTCGTCCTCGATGTAGAGGGTCGCTTCACCGGCCCCCATCTCTTGCCAGGCAAGGAGTGCCTGGGAGTTCAAAGAAAAGAGGCGGTAATCGGTAATGACTTCCATCCTGGGGGCGAGACATGCCTCGCCCTTGTTAACAATCCCGTGCAAGAGTGGGAAATGGGCGAGGTTCGCCGCCTCGAAGCGCCGGAACCCATGTTCGGCAATGAAGCTAATTGCATCGCGGTAGAAAGGGATATCGGCCTCGAAGATGATGAACGGAAGCCGCCAGAGGAGTTCTCTCTCCCTCCCCTTAAGCTTCTTGGCGAAGAGCGGCAACTGGTGCATGTTCGCCCGCGACACCGGCAGGCTTACGGCATCCACTCCATCCTGATGAAGAAGATGGAAGTCCCGGATATGCTCGATCCGGACGGTCAGCTCCGCCCGCGCAACGGGCCTTGCCTGGCGCTTTCCCGCAAGGGTCGCCAATGCGTGTTCCACCCTTTTCCTGCGACGCTCCCGAAGTTCGCCGACGGCTTTTTCCGCGAGTATCCGGTAGAATTCACGCCGGACCTCCTTGAGCCGGGCAACGGGGATAAGAACCGCCGGGAAAGCAGGGGCAGAGAGGGAACGGAGCTCGAAAGGCGTATCACCGGTCCTGCTGAACTGACCGCGGAGGACCTCCGCCATGTCGGCGGTGCGGGCCGGTGCAAGAGAGCCGAGGGGGAACTCAGCGCCAACCGCGTTCCCCGCCAGGTCGGCCGTAATCCGGAGTGTTTCCCCGGTAAGCCGCAGGGTCAGGTCACAGGCGATTTTCCCCGTTCTCACCCCCTCCAGCCGTTTCTGACAGGCGCTTTCACTCATGGTGAAGGCGGTCTCCGAGGAGACCTTGAAGACCGCGTCTCCCACCCGGAACTGAAACGGCGCCGGGATAACAACCAGGGACTTTTCGCGGGCGTTTTTCACCTGCTCCTTCCCCACGAACAGCTCTCTGATGGTGAAGGCGCGACCTGCCATGTCACTCTTCGGCTGCACCCTGAGCCGGTCTCCCACATGGAGCCGGTCCCTGGTCTCGAAGGAGATCCGGTCACCCTGTACCTTCCGGATCTCGCCGAGGAAACGGCCGGTTGCCCCCCTTAAGGAAGGGGTGGCGATGTCGGTGGGGGTGTGGGAGGCAAGAAAACCCCTGGTCGGTACACGGCCGAGGGAGAGTTTCAGCAGTTCCTTGGCTTCGGCCAGCGTCTCCTCACGTCGTGATGCGGGGGCGTCAAGCGCCATCCGGTAGGCACGGACCACGTTCGCCACGTATTCGGCGGACTTCATCCGTCCCTCGATCTTCAGGGAGGAGACCCCGGTGTCAACCAGTTGCGGAAGCAAGTCGATACAGGAGAAATCGTTGGTGGAGAAGTAATACCCTTCCTTCCCCCGGTATTTATACTGCCTGCGACAGGGCTGGGCGCATCGCCCCCGGTTGCCGCTGTGGCCGCCGAGAAAGGAGGAAAAATAGCACTGCCCGGAGAAGGAGAAACAGAGGGCGCCGTGAATGAAGCATTCGATCCCGACCTTGGATGATCGGACTATCGAGCGGATCTCGTCGATATGAAGTTCGCGGGCCAGCACCACCCGCTCGAAACCAAGTTCTTCGAGTTGCCGGACCCCCAGGGAGTTGTGAATGGTCATCTGGGTCGAGGCGTGGAGCGGCAATCCAGGAAAGTGCCGGCGGGCCAGCCTGGCCACCGCCATATCCTGGATGATAACACCGTCCACCCGCATCTCTTCAAGTGCTGAGAGTATCTCCACGAGGCTGGGCAGCTCGTTTTCCTTGACCAGGGTGTTGACGGTCACATAGAGCCGCCGCCCGAGAGAGTGGGCATAGGCGGTCATCCGCGCCATCTGGACAAGGGTGAAGTTCTTCGCCTTGGCCCGGGCGGAAAACTCCTTGAGGCCGGCATATACGGCATCCGCCCCTTTCTCCATGGCCGCGAAAAAGGTCTCCAGCGACCCGGCGGGGGCGAGAAGCTCCGGTTTGTGTGGTATCTTTATCTGGGTCATCCTTCCAGACTACCCGAAGGGGAAAAATGCGTCAAGCTGCAAAATTATTTGTAACCGCTCTTAAGCCTTGAGCCGCAACACCCGAGTGGTCATCATCTCCTCTTCAAATAGCGCTTTATCTTCTTCGACCCTCCGGAAAGACTGAGGAGGTCCGCCTGGGATATTTTCCAGACCCCGTCTTCCTTCACAAGCTTGAACGAGCGGGTTTTAAATTCGGTCCCCATTCCCGCTTGGAGACCGACCTTGGCCCGCACCGTCACCACGTTCTCTTTCTTGGCGCTGACCTTGACATCCTGCATCTTTTCCCAGCAGCAGGCCGGCTTTAAGGGGGCGCCGGCCAGCCGGGCGACAAAACGTTCCTTGGTCTCTTTTCCGCTACTGATCGTTCTTTCATAGAGCTCGCCGTATTTCCCGTCGCGCCAGAGGTCGAGGATCTGCTCGAACCCCTGCCGCGCCCCGGCCTGCAAAGCCTCATCCGGAAGATACGGGGTCTTACCCTGGACCGGACAGATCAGACCCATTACCAGAGCCATCGTCAGCAAAACAGCCAGCTTCTTCATATCCCCTCCCCATAGAAGAAAATGCGGTTCAACGTTCAGGGTTCTACGTTCAACGTTCTGTGTTCCAGTTTAACATGCCTGGCGAAACGTTCAAGGTCCAGGCTTTAAACCTGGAACATTGAACCTTGACATTATCAAATCGTCCTGTCCACCGCAGCGGCGATCAATTGCAGCTTCACCATCATCGCGGCAAACTTGTCGGGCTTGAGCGACTGCGGGCCGTCCGAGGAGGCGTGCTCCGGGTCCGGGTGCACCTCGATCATCAGGCCGTCGGCCCCTCCCGCTACGGCTGCAAACGACATGGGCGCCACATAGCGGTAATGCCCGGTGCCGTGGGAGGGGTCGGCGATGATCGGCAGATGGGTCAATTCCCTGAGGACCGGGATCGCCGAAAGGTCGAGGGTATTTCGGGTAGCGGTCTCGAAGGTGCGGATGCCACGCTCGCAGAGGATCACCGCCTGGTTCCCCTCGCTCATGACATATTCAGCGCTCATCAGGAATTCCTGGATAGTCATGGACATCCCCCGCTTGAGAAGCACCGGCCTTTTCAACTGGCCGACCTTTTTCAGGAGGGCAAAGTTCTGGGCGTTACGCGCCCCTATCTGCAGGATGTCTGCATACTCGGCCACCAGTTCGGCGGTCTCCGGGTTCACCACTTCGGTAACGAAAGGGAGCCCGCTTTCCCCCCGCGCCTTGGCGAGCAGTTTCAGTCCCTCCTCCTCCAGCCCCTGGAAGGAATAGGGAGAAGTGCGCGGCTTGAACGCGCCGCCGCGCAGGACCCGTGCGCCCGCCTCCTTCACGGCAATCGCCGTGGCGATGATCTGTTGCTCGTTTTCCACCGCACAGGGGCCGGCCATGACCACGATCTCCCGACCGCCAACGGCGACCGTGTCGCTGATGCGGATGACGCTCGACTCCCTTTTCACCTCTTTCGAAGCCAGCTTGTATGGCTTCAGGATCGGCACCACGCTCTCCACCCCGTGCATCGACTCGATGCTCTGCAACACGAGCTTCCCCCGCTCGTCCCCTATTGCGCCGATGACGTCCCTTGTGGTGCCGTGGATCACGTGGGGCTTGTACCCCAGTTCCCTGATCCGCTTCAGCACCTCGTCCTTCTCCTTCTTCGCAGCCCCTGCCTTCATGACGATGATCATCTTCCCTCTCCTCTCTTTTCCCCGAAAGCAAAAAGGCCTGGGGAACCTTCCCCCGGC
Source organism: Geobacteraceae bacterium (assembly GCA_041484725.1). GTDB lineage: Bacteria > Desulfobacterota > Desulfuromonadia > Geobacterales > Geobacteraceae > JBGQDJ01. The sequence continues at coordinate 10,890 of JBGPID010000020.1, forward strand.
CTTAGAAAACTGCTGCTGCGAAATGAAAAAGCCGGGGAGAGGTCTTTCGTCCACCCTCGGCTTTCGGTCGTGTAATTTAGTTCAGCTTTCCCCTAAATCAAACCTTTACCCGGGCAGACGGCCGAAACGAAAAGCCGTACCAAAAGTAAAAGTTAAAATTGGCGGAAACGCTGCTTGTGCTCATGGTGCCTATATTTGCCAATTGCGCAGTGTATGTCAAGAAAAATTTTTGCGCGGGTTAAATTTGTCCGGTTCCGGAATCCGGATAATTATCCCCCTGGTTGCCCATCCATAATCGAGCCCCCTGATTCTTCAAATCTCCCCCAAACCCTTTGACAAGCACAACCTTTTCCTTTACCTTGAATTAAGGGAATATTTTCCCTCTAAAGAAACCGGTATCGGTATTGCGCTGAACGGCCACATTCCGTGTCTCTGTTTCTATGGGAAAATGCCCGGATCCCGGAGGTTTGATGATTACGTGTCACAGGAAAACCCTTCCCAACAGTCTTTGTCTGGTGGTTGTGGAGATGCCCCATCTGCACAGTGTCGAGATCGCCGTCTATCTGAAAGTGGGTGGCAGAAACGATCCGGCCGGAAAAGCCGGCCTTTCCCATTTTCTCGAGCATATGCTGTTCCGGGGGACCTCGGAGTTTCCCTCCAACCTGGAACTGGAAACCGCCTTCGAGAGTATCGGCGGCAGTGTAAATGCCGCCACCGACGAGGAAAGCACCTGCTATTTTTCCCGGGTTCATCCTGAGCATGTCGCTATGGGATTGAAACTGTTCGCCTCCATGCTCCTGCGCTCCACCCTGCCGGGGATCGAGATTGAAAAACGGATTATCACCGAGGAGGCGCTCGAAGATATCAACGAGGAAGGTCAGGAGATCAACCCTCACAACCTGTCCAGCAGGCTTTTGTGGCCCGGCCATCCGCTGGGAATGCCGACCATCGGCTATCTGGAGACCATAAGCGGCTTTACCGACAATGACCTGTGCCTGCATCTGGCGCAATTCTACGCCCCGGCCAACGCTGTCTTGATAGTTACAGGAGAAGTCAGCGCCGAGACCGCTTTCGCAGCTGCGGAAGAAGCGTTCGGCGCATGGACGGGGCCGCCTTCCCCTGTCGTAATCCCGCCATCCGTGCAACAGTTCCGACCGCAGACGGTTTTCGTGAAGGATTCCGACAGCCCGGTGCACCTGCAGATCGCTTTTCGCGGATTTGCCCGCCCGGACCCGCGAATCATGGCCAGCCGGCTGATGAGAAGGATTCTCTGTGGGGGGGGAAGTTCTCGCCTTCACCTTAAACTCCGGGAGCAGCTTGGCATTGTCTATTCCGTGGATGCCTCCATCGCCGCCTATGAGGAAACCGGTTCCTTTGCCTTTGAGTTGTCAACAGTGCCGAAAAACCTTTCTCTTGCAGTAACTGAACTCCTCGGGGAAATTAGGCGTCTGGCGATTGAGCTTGTACCGGCGGATGAGCTTTTGCGGGTGAAAAGGGGTTATTACTTTGACCTGGAATACAGCAGGGATTCCGCCTATGAAATGCAGGTAAGGTACGGCTGGGGCGAATTGATGGGGCTGGTCCGCGATATCGAGGAAGACCGGGCCGAAGCGGAGCTGGTCGATGCCGAGGCAATCCGGTCAACGGCGAGGGCACTCTTTGCCCCCCACAACCTGAACCTGGTGGCGGTCGGTCCCTGGAAAGGCCCTATCCGCAAAGAAGTGGATAAAATATTGAAGATGTATGAAAAGGAATTCCCCTGGCTGAAACCGGGGATCACCTCCGTTTCAGCCAGGGACGCGTCGCCAGGAACTTCCTGACCGTCTCCCCCTCCTCCGCCTGGGTTACGATCAGGCCATGGCGCACCGACTCCCGGACCGTGTTGCCGCTTAAGTCCAGATAGATGTCGTTGTCCACAAACGTGTACAGGTCATTCTGCAGATGGACGGTTGCCGCACCACCGGGCGGGGTTTCGACGCCGATGACCGATATTTTTACCCCGACGATCTTGACCTTTTCGATGTCCAGCATCTTCAGACGGAGGTTTTTCCCCGGTTCTCCGCCATGCATGAGAGGATAAATGTTAAGTACGGGCGGGGGGTAAACCGCTTCCCTGGTTTTCAGGGTCTTCTCTTTTGTGCTTCCCGCCGCGGTGATGCTCACCCTCACCCCATCGGCAGTAACCTCCCCCTTGAGTTTCATCGGTTTGCCGCCAATGACCTCATCCACTTCGAAGGATTTCAAGGAGAGGTCACGGTTGACCAGATACCTTTCCCATGACGTGGCCTCCCGGGAAAAACCGAGTATCGTCATTTTGACGCCGCTCTCCACAATGATCTCGTAACCCCCCCCGCTATCGCGGATATCCATACGGTTGAAACCGGTCTTCTCTTTCTCCTTGCTGATACTGTACCAGCGCTCCCCTAGGGGGAGTTTTGTCAGGCGGGGGATATCCTGGACAGCGGCCGCGTAATGCGGCAACAGTAAAATGGTTGCAAAAACGACTTTGATAAATCGGAAAAGCGCCATGGCTAATTATCCTCGTTAACTGTTTCTGATTCATGTAACTATTCGGGTATTCAGGCTTAATTAGTTACTTTATTCGGTGAATATCGGCTCCTTGACGGACTCCGGCCTCTCCTCGTCCTGCTTGCGGACCGGGCACTGGTTATCCGGTGAAGCCGGCTCTTCAGAAGGCGGAACCGCGTATTTTTTCACGAGAAAGGCGGCATAATCGAGGAGTTCCTCTTTGCCTTCCGCATGAAGGCGGCGGAACTCGGTCAAGAGCCTCTGTTCATCCAGTTTTAAGTCCATATATTCCGGTCTCCTTTTCCAAATGATTCCTTTTATAACACAAATCCCAGCCGCATGCCAAACGCAAAGCGCTGAATCAGGGAAAATATCCATTCCTCCCGGCGCGTTCCCGGATTTTTCGCACAACCTGCGCCTAATCCTGAATCCCTTTCGGGAACGGGATATTTTACTCCTTGCGCCAATTGCCATGCAGGGATATAATAATATCAGAAAGAGATTGCGAGAGTCGAAAGACTCTCATTATGCCCTAGCTGACTTGCCCTCCTAGTCGCTAGGGTGTTTTTTTGCCTGATACCAGGTCGGCATGAAGCCATTTACGCTGTCATTTCACCTTCCAGGTGGTACCCTGCGCACCGTCAAGGAGTTGAATGTCCCTGGCAAGAAGATAATCCCTGATCTCGTCGCTTCTCTTGAAATCCTTCGCCTTCCGGGCCATCGCCCGCTCGGCGATCAGGTTTTCGATCGCAACGGGAGTCAGCTCCAATCCGGCCAGTTTTCTCGTTTTAATCCTCTCCAGATAGGCGGCGGGCTCTGAAATGAAGACGCCGAGCACCTTCCCCACCTCCCTCATTTTATCCCGCACCCGGGAGAAAAGTGCCAGGCCTGCTCCTGATCTTCCTCCCCCTTCGTCAAGGGACCGGTTGATGCACCTGACGAGATCGAAAATGTGGCCGATGGCCTGGGCCGTGTTGAAATCGTCATCCATCGCATCTGTAAAGCGTACCGGCAGGGTATCGGACTTATCGAGAAGTTCCCGTTCCGCATCGTTCAGGAGATCCGGGTTGACCTTGGCACCGGGCGCACCCTTGCCGTTCGCCAGGGCTGCGTCGATGCCGGCCAGGGCGCTGTAAATCCTCTCCATGCCGGATTCGGCCTCGGTCAGGTTCTGGTCGGAGAAATCGAGCGGGGAGCGATAGTGGGCGGAGATGAGAAAAAAGCGGAGGACTTCGCTGTCATACCTTTCCAGCACCTCCCTGATGGTGAAAAAGTTCCCCAGGGATTTGCTCATCTTTTCCGCGTTTATATTGACAAAACCGTTATGCAGCCAGTACCTGACAAAGGGCCGGCCGGTGGCCGCCTCCGACTGGGCAATTTCGTTCTCGTGATGGGGAAAGATCAGGTCCTTGCCGCCGCCATGAATGTCGAATGTTTCGCCCAGATACCTGATGCTCATGGCCGAACATTCGATATGCCAGCCGGGACGCCCCTTGCCCCAGGGGGATTCCCAGAACGGCTCGCCCGGCTTCGCCTCCTTCCAGAGGGCGAAATCCATGGGATGGCGCTTCTTCTCATCCACTTCGATCCTGGCCCCGGCCTGCATCTCCTCAAGGTTCCTCCCGGAGAGTTTCAGGTAGGTGGCAAACTTTTCCACGCAGAAATAGACGTCTCCCCCTGCCGCATAGGCGTGTCCCTTGTCGATCAGTCTTGCCACGAGATCGATGATATCCCCGACATGGTCGGTTGCCTTTGGCTGAAAAGACGGAAGTTCCAGCCCGAGCTGCGCCATGTCACGGTCGAATTCGGTGATGAACCGCTCCGATATGACGTTGTACGGAACCCCCTCGCTGTTGGCCCGGTTGATGATCTTGTCGTCGATATCGGTATAATTGCGGACGTACGTCACATCATACCCGAGAAAACGCAGGTAGCGGCAGATCACGTCAAACACCACATTCGCCCGGGCATGGCCGATGTGACTATAGTCATAAACCGTTACGCCGCATACGTACATTCCGACCTTGCCGGGCCGAAGCGGCACAAACTCCTCTTTCCCGGCGGTGAGGGTATTATAAACTCTCAGTGGCATTTCTTGAACCTCTGTCGATCAGCGTATAGCGTACAGCGATCGGATTTTTCTGTTCACTGTTTCACTGTTTCACTGATCTCTGGTCACTGCTTTTTATCACGCAGGGTCACCGTCCGGTTGAAAACGGGCGCTCCCGGCCGGGAATCCTTGCCGTCGACGGAAAAATATCCCATCCTTTCAAACTGGTAGCGCTCTTCAGGGAGTGCATTCCCGAGGCCGGGCTCGAGGCGGCACGCGCTGAGTATCTCCACGGAATTTGGGTTTAACAGGCCTTTCCACTCATCCCCGGTGGGATTGGCAACGGTGAAGAGCCGGTCATAGAGCCGTACCTCGGCCGCCATCGCATGCCGCGCCGAAACCCAGTGAATGGTCCCCTTCACCTTGCGCCCGGAAGCCGGGCCGCCTGCATGGGAATCCGGATCGTAGGTACAATGCACCTCGACGACGTTCCCCGCCTCGTCTTTCACCATCCCGCTGCATTTGACGATATAGGCATAGCGCAGCCTCACCTCCTGCCCCGGAGCCAGACGGTGAAACCCCTTCTGCGGCATTTCCTGGAAGTCGTCCCGTTCAATGTACAGTTCCCGGCAGAAGGGGATTAAACGGCTCCCCATTTCCGGATGCTGCGGATGATTGGCGGCCGCGAACTCCTCCAGACTATTCACAGGATAGTTGTCGATCACCAGCTTCAGAGGGTTAAGCACCGCCATGACGCGCGGCGCCCGCTCATTCAGGTCTTCCCGCAAACTTTCCTCCAGGACGCTCATGTCGATCCAGCTGTCGCCACGTCCCACGCCGATCCGCTCACAGAAGGCGCGGATCGCCTCCGGGGTGTACCCCCGCCTTCTAAGCCCCATAAGCGTCGGCATGCGCGGGTCGTCCCAGCCGGTCACATCCCCGTCCTGGACCAACTGCAGCAGCTTGCGCTTGCTCATCACCGTATAGGTGAGATTCAGCCGGGCAAACTCGTACTGGCGCGGCCGGCTCGGAACTGGCAGGTTGTCCAGAAACCATTCGTAAAGGGGCCGGTGGTCCTCAAACTCCAGGGTGCAGATGGAGTGGGTGATCCCCTCGATGGCGTCACTCTGTCCGTGGGCATAGTCATACATCGGATAGATGCACCATTTATCCCCCGCATGCGGATGGGGGGCATGGATGATCCGGTACATGACCGGGTCGCGCAGGTTCATGTTCGAGGAGCCCATATCGATCCTGGCCCGCAGCACCTTGCTTCCTTCGCCAAACTCGCCGGCCTGCATCCGGCGGAACAGATCCAGGTTCTCAGCCACGGAACGGTTCCGGTACGGGCTCTCCTTGCCGAATTCGGTCAGGGTGCCGCGATGCTCGCGGATCTCGTCGGCGGAATGGTCGTCCACATAGGCCTTCCCCTCCCGGATGAGGTGCTCGGCCCATTCATAGAGCCGGTCAAAATAATCGGAGGCGTAGTAGAGATGCTCACCCCAGTCGAAACCGAGCCAGCGGACGCTCTCCATGATCGATTCGATATACTCCACCTCTTCCTTGACCGGATTGGTATCGTCGAAACGGAGGTGGCAGCGGCCGCCGAAATCCCTGGCCAGACCGAAGTTGAGGCAGATCGATTTGGCGTGGCCGATGTGCAGGTAGCCGTTCGGCTCCGGCGGAAAGCGGGTTATAACGGTCTTATGCTTACCCGACTTGAGATCCTCGCCAACAATGAAGCGAAGGAAATTAGCCGGCGCCGCAGGGAGGGCATTGTTGTTTTCGCTGTTTTTCTCATTGCCATGTTCGGTCATGGGAATCTCCACAGTTGTTTATTTCCTCTCAATCAGGGCCACCGCGTAAGCTGCTATCCCTTCACCACGGCCGGCAAAACCGAGTTCCTCGGTGGTGGTGGCTTTGACGTTGACCCGGTC
>JBGPID010000021.1:0-17362 GCA_041484725.1 Geobacteraceae bacterium
CCAGATGGACCCCTATTTTGACGAGAATCGTTTCAACGATAATGTAATGGACATCTTCTTCAAGGTTCAGAGCGCCTGGATGAACCGGGACCTGGCGCCGGTAACGCCCCTGCTGACGGACGAAATGCGCGGGATTTTACAGGGCGATGTCGACAGGCTGCTGGCCGAGAAGCGGGTCAACCGGCTGGAAAATATCGCGGTGCGCAGTGTCGAGCCCGTAGAGGCATGGCAGGAGCAGGGTCTGGACTACATCAACGCCAGGATTTACGCCAATCTCCTCGACTATACCAGCGATGACGCCACCGGCGCGGTAGTCGAAGGGAGCAAGACCGAACCGGTCAAGTTCGAAGAGTACTGGACCTTTGTAAGGCCGGTCGGAAACAACCCCTGGCAATTGTCGGCGATTAACCAGGCATAAAAAAAGCAGGTTCAGGTTCAGGATCAGGACCCAAGTTAAGATACAGGATCAGATTTTTTCCTGAACCTGAACCTCAACCTGTTTTTCAGCCTGAACTTGATCCTGAACCTGCTTCACTACTCAAGCCTTCCCGTCTGGCGGAGCGCCTCGTAGAGGACGATCCCGGCGGCCGTTGCCAAGTTTATGCTGCGCACCCGGCCGGTTATGGGGATGCGCACGCAGGTGTCGACATTGGCCGCCAGCAGCGCTTCGGGAAGCCCCCGGGTCTCCTTGCCGAAGACGATGAAGTCACCCTCCCGGAATGCCAATTCCACATAACACTTTGCCGCCTTCTTGCTGGTGTAAATGAAGCGCCCTTCCGGGAAGGTCTGCTTCAGCTCTTCCAGATCCCTCCAGTAGCGGACATCCACCTCTTGCCAGTAGTCGAGACCGGCCCTTTTCAGTGCCCGGTCGTCGGTGGAGAAGCCCAGTTTACCCACCAGGTGGAGTATTGACCGGGTCGCCCCGCAGAGGCGGGCGATGTTGCCGGTGTTGGGGGGTATCTCCGGCTCCACCAGGACGATGTGAAACGGTTTCTGCTCTTCCATTGCCGATTTCCCCGGATAAATATTCTTTATTGATTGTATATCATGATTTTCCTTCCCCTCCTTGCAATTTTTTCCGGCAGGGCTGGCATATTATTAAAAGACCGTAATCCTTTGAAAGGGTGAGACAGCACAAAATCAGGTTGACGTGAACAAATATGAAGTGCTATATTCATTTTTTTTTAAATAGTACGGCTTTAGAAAAGTTCAAATAGCAAGGAGGTTTTATGTCTCGTGTTTTCAACTTCAGCGCCGGTCCCGCCGTTCTTCCCGAGGGGGTTCTGCGCCAGGCCGCCGAAGAGATGCTCGACTGGCGCGGCTCCGGTATGTCGGTAATGGAGATGAGCCATCGCGGCAAGGAGTTCATCGCCATTGCGGAAGCAGCGGAGGCGGACCTGCGGGAATTGATGGTGATTCCGTCCAACTACAAGGTCCTGTTCCTTCAGGGAGGGGCGTCACTCCAGTTCGCCATGGTTCCGCTCAACCTGATCGGCGGGAAGAAGAGCGCCGACTATGTGAATACCGGTGAATGGTCGAAGAAGGCGATCAAGGAAGCCAGGTTTTTCTGCCGGCCTGACGTGATCGCCTCCAGCGAGGATAAGAAATTCACCTATGCGCCGGCGCAGACGGAATGGAAACTGAACAGGGAGGCGGCGTACGTCCATTATACCGCCAACGAGACCATCGGCGGCGTCGAGTTCCACTGGACCCCGGAGACTGGTGACGTGCCGCTCGTCTGCGACATGTCGTCGAACATCCTGTCGAAACCTGTGGATGTCACCAGGTACGGCCTTATCTACGCCGGCGCCCAGAAGAATATCGGGCCGGCGGGGCTCACCATCGTCATCGTCCGTGAGGATCTGATCGGCAAAGGGGAGCCGAAACCCGCATCCATGCTTGACTACAAGCCCCATGCCGACAATGCTTCCATGCTGAATACCCCCCCCACCTACGCGATCTATATCGCCGGCCTGGTCTTTAAGTGGCTAAAGGGGGAGGGGGGGCTCGCCGCAATGGAGCGGAAAAACATCGAAAAGGCCCGCCTCCTTTACGACTTAATTGACGCCGGGAGCTTCTACAGTAACCCGGTGGCGAGAGATGACCGCTCGCGCATGAACGTGCCGTTCACCCTGAAAGATCCCGGGCTGGACGAGGCGTTTCTCAAGGGGGCCAAGGCAGCCGGGATGATTCAGCTGAAGGGGCACCGTTCCGTGGGTGGCATGCGCGCCTCGATCTACAATGCGATGCCCCTGGAAGGGGTAAAGACACTGGTCGAATACATGAGAGAGTTCGAGGTAAAACATGGCTAATCAATTCAAGATCCTGGTCCTGAACCAGATTTCCCAGCTCGGCCTGAAAAGGCTTCCCGTTGAGCGCTACATGGTGGGGAAGGATATGGCTGAGCCGGATGTCATCCTGGTCCGATCCGCCGATATGAACAGCATGGAGATCCCCTTAAGCGTAAGAGCGGTGGGTCGCGCCGGCGCGGGGACCAACAACATCCCGGTCAAGGCCCTGTCCCTGCGCGGTGTGCCCGTCTTCAACACCCCCGGCGCCAACGCCAATGCGGTGAAGGAACTGGTGATCGCCGGGATGCTTATGGCTGCGCGCAACCTGGCCGGAGCGCTCAATTACGTCTCCGCTCTCGACGTAAAAGACGTTGCCCTGGAAAAGAAGGTCGAGGACGGCAAGAAGCAATTCGCCGGTTTCGAGCTTTCCGGCCACACCCTGGGGATTATCGGCCTCGGCAAGATCGGCTGCTTGGTTGCGGACGCGGCGATCGGCCTGGGGATGCAGGTATACGGCTATGATCCCGAGATCACCGTGGAAGCCGCCTGGAGCCTCCCCTCCCAGGTGAAGAAGGCGAACAGCATCGACGAGGTTTTGAAAAACGCCCATTTCGTAAGCCTCCACGTGCCGCTGGTGGAGGCGACGCGCAACATGATCAACGCCGACAACCTGGCCCATGTCAGGCAGGGCGCCGTGCTCCTCAACTTCGCCCGCGAGGGGGTGGTAAACGAGGAGGCCGTGCTCGCGGCGCTGGCAACGAAGAGGCTTTCCTACTACGTCTGCGATTTTCCCGGCAAAGGGGTCATCGGCCATCCCCAGGTGATCGCCCTGCCGCACCTGGGGGCATCCACCCGTGAGGCGGAGGACAACTGCGCGGTAATGGTCGCCGATCAGGTGCGCGATTATATGGAGCACGGCAACGTCCGCAACGCCGTCAATTTCCCCGTGGTAGTAATGCCGCGTGAATCGCCCGCCCGCATCGCCATCGCCAACGCCAATGTCCCCAACATGGTCGGTCAGATCTCGACCGCAATGGCCAATGCCGGCCTGAACATCCACAACATGATGAACAAGTCCAGGGGTGATATGGCGTACACACTGGTGGATATCGACAGCGAAGTGCCCCAGAAGGTTATCGACGACATCGCCGGGATCAAGGGGGTCCTGGCGGTGCGTTACCTGCCGCAGGAGGCATGACAGACAGGATTAGGTTCAGTTTCAGGAAATCTTAAACTTCTTTTTCAGATCCACAAAAAAAAGGCCTCTCCTTTCGGGGGAGGCCTTTTATCAAATCTATTCCAGCCGTCGGCCGCCGCACGCCTTGAGCCGTGCGTGGGCCTCCCACAATATGCGCTCGGTGGTTTCCCAGTCGATGCACTTGTCGGTGATGGAGACGCCATACTTAAGCTGGGAGAGGTCCTTGGGGATCGGCTGGTTCCCCCCCTCCAGGAAGCTCTCTATCATCACCCCGGAAATGGATCGGTTCCCCGCCACGATCTGGCTGATCACGTTTTCCAGGACGAGTGGCTGCTTTTCGTGGTTTTTCTCCGAATTGCCGTGGCTGCAATCGACCATGATGGTGGGAAAGAGCTTGTTCTTCTCCATCAACTCCTCGGTTTTTTTGATGTCTTCAGGGGAGCAGTTGGGTTTTTTCCCGCCGCGCAGGATTATCTGCACATCCGGATTGCCAGTGGTCTGGATGATGGATGTCAGCCCCTCGCGGTTGATGCCGAGAAAGGAGTGGGGATGAAGTGCTGCGATCATCGCATCGATGGCGATCTGGAGGTTGCCGTCGGTGCCGTTCTTGAAGCCGATCGGGAATGAAAGGCCGCTTGCCAGCTCCCGGTGGGTCTGGGATTCGGTGGTGCGGGCGCCGATTGCGCCGAAGCAAAGCAGGTCCGCCAGATACTCGGGGGTGATCGGGTCTAGCATCTCGGTGGCGACCGGCAGATTCAGCTCGGTCATTCTGCAGAGGAGATCGCGGGCGATCCCGAGCCCCTTGGAGATGAGATGGCTGCCGTCCATGTCCGGATCGTTGATGAGACCTTTCCAGCCGACGGTGGTGCGGGGTTTCTCGAAGTAGACGCGCATGACGAGAAAGAGCTGGTCGGAAACCTGTCTGGCGAGTTTTGCCAGGCGTCCGGCATAGTCGAGGGCGGCCTTCGGGTCGTGGATGGAGCATGGGCCCACGACCACCATGAGGCGCGGGTCCTTGTCATGTAGAATGTTCTTGATCTGTTCGCGGCTTGTGCTTACGAACTCGCACCCGGCAGCGGAAATGGGGAATACCTGACGCAGGTCGGCAGGGGCGATAATTGGGGTGATGCTCTTGATTTTGAGGTTGCTCGTTCTGATCATGATCTTCCGATTCCTTTTGCGCCGGGGTGGTTTAATGAGAAAGTGTTTTACTATAGCTCGTTGAACGGTAAATGTCAAAAGGGAATGACAACCCGCTGGGAGAATTCAGTCGCCGGGGCAAAGTCCACCAATGGATGTGAAACCGGCGCCGGCGCTCTCCATCTCGTTCAGGGCACGTTCCGAATCTCCTGTTTGCAGATCCACGCCGCGTACCGCATCAACCAGGACAGTAACGGCGAAGCCATGACGCAGCCCCTCCAGTGCCGTTTGACGAACGCAGTAGTCGGTGGCGAGCCCGCAGATATAGAGGTGTTGAATTTCTTCATTTATCAGGAACTCCGTCAAGGGGGTTTCCGTGTCATTTCGGGCATGGAGAGCAGAATAATCGTCCCTGTCCGGGTCCATCCCCTTGGAAAAAACCAGGGTCTCCGGCGGCAGGAGCAATCCTTCGCTAAACATGGCGCCGTCGCTCCCCTGCACGCAGTGCGCCGGCCAGATGCCGCCGAATTCCCTGAAATGTTTCGTCCTAGCCGGATGCCAGTCGCGTGAGGCGATTATCGGCAGCTTCCTCTCCATGAACAGCCCTATGTAACAATTGATGATCGGGATGATTTCGTCTCCTCCCGCGACCCCGAGGGCGCCACCGGGACAGAAGTCTTTCTGCATGTCGACGATCAGGAGAGCAGGGTTATTTCCCATGGAATTATTCCTTTCCGATAAACTCCTCACCGCGGCAGGCGAAGAGGAAACTCCTTTCAAAATATATATACCACATTTTTATCATTTTTAATACGGTTGAGCGACTATCGGTTTGACGCAATGATCGTCAATCTTCTCCCTAAAGACCGTAACGACGGCTTCGATAACTTTATTTTGGCGGGTCAGCTCTTGCCAATTGAATGAATCCTGATAAAATAAAAATGAAGGGGTCAAGGATGTAACGGTTACCCGCAAAGAAACCGGCGGGTAAGAGCGGTTAAGCGAGGTTTACCGGAAACGGGGGCTCATCTTGAAAAAGGACAAAAGAGAGTCAACTGAAACCGCTGATCTGCGTAGCCGCGCGGAAGAGCTTTTGCGCGCGAAAACGACGGAAGCGCAACTTCCCCGGACAGAGGCGGAGTTGCGGAGGCTGCTTCATGAACTGGAGGTCCAGCGGATCGAGCTGGAGATGCAGAACTCCCAGCTCCGCCAGGCCAGGGATGATGCCGAGACGGCATTGGAAAAGTATACCGGCCTCTACGATTTCGCGCCTGTCGGTTATTTTACCCTCGACCGCCATGGGAATATCCGTGCGGCGAACCTCACCGGCGCCGCTCTCCTGGGTATCGAGCGCTCCCAATTGATCGGTCGGCGTTTCGGCCTCCTCATGGGTGATGGGGCGCGTTCCCTGTTCACTCCCTTTCTCGGCAGGGTATTTGCGGGCAGGGACAAAGAGATATGCGAAGTGACGCTCCCGGATAAGGCGAAACAGCCGCTCTTTGTGCGGATCGAGGCCGTGGCCGAAAGCAAAGGGGAAGAGTGCCGGCTTGCGGTCATCGACATTTCCGAACGCAAACGTGCAGAGGAAGAGCGGATGATTATCCAACAGAGCCGCCAGGCGGCCCTCGGAGAGATGCTCGGCAACATCACCCACCATTGGCGGCAGCCCCTGAACGGCGTCGGGCTGATCATCCAGGAACTGGTAATGGCCTCGGAAAACGGTGGACTGAGCGCGGATCACCTGAAGGCAAGTGTCGACAATGCCATGGAGATCATCCTCTCTCTGTCGCGGACCCTCAACGACTTCCGGCGATTCTTCGCTCCCGACAATGAAAAGAACCGGTTCAGTGTGAACCAGGTCGTTGCCGGCACGGTCTCCTTTGTCAGGGACAGCTTCAAGGCACAGCAGATTGATATCGACGTCAAAGGCTTCGAAGAGCCGTTTGTCGATGGCTACCAGAACGAATACACCCAGGTGCTCCTCAATATCCTGTTCAATGCACGGGATGCGCTTTCTGAACGACGTAACGGCAGCGCCCTGGTAACAGTCATCTCTTTCACGGAAGGAGAAAAAGCCGTCGTGACCATCACCGATAACGGCGGCGGTATCAAACAGGATATCATGGAGAGGATCTTCGAGCCTTACTTCACCACCAAGGAGCAGGGTAAGGGAACGGGAGTCGGGCTGTTCATGGCGAAAACCATTGTCGAGAAAAACATGGGGGGCCGTCTCACTGCCCGCAACGTCGCAGAAGGGGCGGAATTCAGGATCGAAGTATAACTTTACAATCAGAATGGTTTTTGTTATTTTGTTGTGACTACTCCAGAAGCCATATGCTTTCCATTACCCCCCCAATGGGCATTATCCTACTGATAAATCGTAAGGAAAGCATTATTTTCTTAAGTAATTACATCTGAGTGAAAATAATATCATCTTTATTAAAAACATGTTATATTCCATTTCATGAAAAAATATTCAAAATCGCGGAGCAGCGTTAAGCTGCCTGCCAATCCCCCAGAAAAAGAGCCGACGTCATCGCAACAAGACCCACCTTTCCCCATTGCCGGCATTGGCGCCTCGGCCGGCGGCCTGGAGGCCCTGGAGCAGTTTCTTGGGCACGTCCCGGAAGGAAGCGGCATGGCCTTTGTCATCGTCCAGCACCTGGACCCAACGCACAAGGGGATCATGCCCGAACTCCTCCAGCGCGCCACCTCCATGGAGGTTTTCCAGGTCAGGGACCGGATGCGGGTCCGGCCGGAGTGCGTCTATGTAATTCCCCCCAACAAGGATATGTCCATTCTGCACGGGGTACTGCACCTGTTCGAGCCGACCGCGCCCAGGGGACTCCGTCTCCCCATCGATTTATTCCTCCGCTCCCTTGCCGAGGACCGGCAGGAGCGGAGCATCGGCGTCATCCTTTCGGGGATGGGCTCCGACGGCACGATGGGGCTTCGGGCAATCAAGGAAAAGGGAGGGTTGGCGCTGGTGCAGGAGCCTGCCTCGGCCAAGTTCGACAGCATGCCCCGAAGCGCCATCGACGCCGGTCTGGCCGACCTGGTGGCCCCGGCAGAGGAACTCCCCGGGAAAATCATCGCCTTTCTGCGGCACACCATCCAAATCACCAAGACCGACACTCCCCTTGAGCAAAAGGAGCAGAGCGCCCTGGAGAAAATATTCATCCTGCTCCGGTCGCGCACCGGCCACGACTTCTCCATGTACAAGAAGAACACCCTCTACCGCCGGATCGAGCGGCGCATGGGGATCCACCAGATCGACAGGATCGCTTCTTACGTCCGCTATCTCCAGGAGAATCCCCAGGAGGTGGAACTCCTCTTCAAGGAGCTGCTGATCGGGGTGACCAGCTTTTTCCGCGACCCGTCGGTCTGGGAGCAGTTACGGGGAGAGGCTCTTCCCGCTCTCCTGGCGGACCGCCCGGACGGAGGGGTGATACGGGCCTGGTCGATAGGCTGTTCGACCGGCGAGGAGGCCTATTCCCTGGTCATCGCCTTCAAGGAGGCGCTGGAACAGGTCAAGTCAAGGGGGAGTTTCACGCTGCAGATATTCGCCACTGACCTGGACCGGGATGCGATTGACAAGGCCCGCCAGGGGGTCTATCCGGCCAACATCACTGCGGACGTATCTCCCGAGCGCCTGCGCCGTTTTTTTATCAAGGACGAGAACGGCTACCGGGTCAACAAGGAGATCCGGGAGTCGGTTACCTTCGCCACCCAGAACGCCATCATGGACCCCCCCTTTACCAGGCTGGACATCCTCATCTGCCGCAACCTTCTGATCTATCTGACGCCGGAACTGCAGAAAAAGCTACTGCCGCTCTTTCACTACAGCCTGAACCCGGGCGGCATCCTTTTTCTGGGGAGCTCGGAGACCATCGGCACCTTCACCGATCTCTTCGCGACGCTGAACATCAAGTCGAGAATCTTCTGGCGGCGCGAATCCCTGCTGCCGGCCGAACCGCTGACGTTTCCGGTCTCGTTTGCCCCTGCACCGGCGGGAGTTCCAAAGGAGTTACCGATGATGAAACCCACTTCAAATCTCCAGTCGCTCGCGGACCAGCTGCTCCTGCAGCACTTTTCCCCGCCCGCCGTGCTGGTCAACGACAGGGGTGATATCCTCTATATCAGCGGGCGGACGGGCAAGTACCTGGAACCGGCGGCCGGCAAGACCAACTGGAATATCTTCGCCATGGCCCGTGAAGGGCTACGTTTTGATCTGGGAAGCGCCTTCCAGAAGGCGATCCGGCAAAAAGGGGCGATCACCGCCAAGAGTCTCAAGGTCGGGACCAACGGCGGCACGCAGACCGTGGATATCACTGTCCAGGCGATCCAAGAGCCGGAGGCGCTGCGGGGGATGGTGATGATCATCTTTACCGACATGGCGACGCCCCCTGAAAAGAAGACAACGGCCCGCGCCAGACCCGGCGCGGCAGGCAGCGCCAGGGTACTCGAACTGGAGCAGGAACTCCAGACCGCCCGCGAAGAACTTCAGACTACCCGGGAGGAGATGCAATCCTCCCAGGAAGAGCTCAAATCCACCAACGAGGAGTTGCAGTCCACCAACGAGGAGTTGCAGTCCACCAACGAGGAACTGACCACCTCCAGGGAAGAGATGCAGTCCCTGAACGAAGAACTGCAGACGGTCAACGCCGAGCAACAGTCCAAAATGGAAGAGCTTTCGAGGTTGAACAATGACATGAGGAACCTGCTCAACAGCACGGAAATAGTCACCGTGTTTCTGGACAACGAACTCCATGTCCGGCGCTTCACCAGCGGGGCGAATAAACTCTTCAAGCTGATCCCGGGGGATGTGGGGCGGCCCCTTTCCGACATCGCGAACGACATGCTTTATCCCGGGATGACCGAAGAAGCGAGGGAGGTGCTGCGGACCCTGGTCTTTTCGGAAAAGCAGATCGCCGCCACCGATGGGCGCTGGTTTTCGGTGCGCATCATGCCCTACCGCACCATGGAGGACGTAATTGGCGGTGTGGTGATCACCTTTGCGGAGATCACCGCGGCCAAGAAGCTGGAGGCGAAACTGCGCGAGGAGAATGCAAGACTCAAGGCTCTGCTTGAGGGTGGTGGTTAACCATGGGAATCGACAAAGACAAGAACCAGCCAAACGCAGCCGCTGAGCTGCGCCGGCGCGCTGAAGAACTTTTGCGCGCGAAAACGGCGGAAGCGCGCCCTCTCCGGACAGAGGCCGAATCGCAGAGGCTTCTCCATGAACTCGAAGTCCACCAGATCGAGCTGGAGATGCAGAACGCGCAGCTCAGCCAGGCAAGGGATGAAGCTGAAACGGCCCTGGAAAAATATTCAGACCTCTACGATTTCGCCCCGGTGGGCTATTTTACCCTCGACCGGGACGGGGTTATCCGCGGCGCGAACTTCACCGGCGCTTCCCTCCTCGGGATCGAGCGCGCCCGACTGCTCGGACGGAGTATCGGGGAGTTCCTCCTGCCGGAAGACCGTCCCACCTTCACAGCCTTCCTCGGAAAGGTCTTTGCGAGCTGGGACAAAGAGGCGTGCGAAGTGGCGATCAAGAGAGCTGGGAAGCGACCGCTCCATCTGCAGATCGAGGCCGTGGCCTCCGCATCCGCCGCAGAGTGCCGCGTCGCGGTCATCGACATCACCGCCCGCAGGGAGGCGGAGAAATTGCGCAAGAGCGATCGCCAGTTTGCCGAAGCGCAGAGTATCGCCCATATCGGCAGTTGGGAATGGGATTCCATTGCCGACGAAATAGCCGGGTCGGATGAATTTAGCCGGATTTACGGCATGATTTTATCGACCTATGGCAGTTTCCTGCAACGGGTTCATCCCGATGACCGGGATATGGTAAACAAGGCGGTTCAAGAGACCCTTGCCCACCAAACCCCTTATAACGTTTACTTTCGTATCATCCGTCCCGATGGAATCAGCCGCGTCATCCATGCCCGGGGAGTGGCCGTAACCGACGGCGCCGGCAAGACGGTCCGGATGATCGGAACCAATCAGGATGTTACCGAGCGCAGAGAAATGGAGGAGAAGCTGGAAATTCTGAACGCCGAAATTGCAGCCCGCGCCTCCGAATTGGAGGCAGCCAACATCGAACTGGAGGCATTCAACTACATGGTTGCCCATGACCTGCGCACTCCCCTGTCGAACATCAACGGCTTTTGCCAGGTGATACAGAAATTATATGCCGGTCACGATGAGGAGTGCAATAATTATATCCGGGAAATATATGAAGCTACCCTGCGCATGGACCGGCTCATCGACACCCTGCTTAAGTTTTCACGCTCCCTTCGTGCCGAAATGCACCATGAAACGGTTGATCTGAGCGCAGTGGCGCGGGAAGTGGCCGCCTCACTGGAAAGGACGGAGCCGGAGCGCCAAGTCACGTTCCGGATTGCTGAGGGGATAAAGGTTAACGGTGATGCAAGACTGTTGCGTATCGTAGTCGACAACCTGATCGGCAACGCCTGGAAGTTTACCGACAATCGGGAGGGGACGGTTATCGAATTTGGAGTGACGGAGAAAGAGGAAGAGCCGGTCTATTTCGTTCGCGACAATGGACCCGGTTTTGCGATGGCGGATGCGGACAAACTGTTTGTTGCTTTCCGGCGGCTCCTTAAATCAAAGGTCCAGGGACACGGCATCGGTCTGGCCTTGGTGGAAAGGATCATCCGGCGCCATGGCGGGCGGGTCTGGGCCGAAGGCGAACCGGGTAAGGGGGCGACCTTCTATTTCACCCTGGCGGCGGACTCTTAAGAATTATGAATTATGAATTATGAAACAGGTGCCGGATTTCACCCTTCACCCTTCTCACTTCTTGCTTCTTTTTTCACCCTTCACCCTTCTCACTTCACCCTTCATCCTTCAAAGATAGCCCTGCTGGATCTCTTCCGCCAGCCGCCGGCGCAGCTCGTTCAGACCGCGGCTGATGGAGACCTTGTAGCGATGGGGGTTGATGAACCTGAGGCACCCATGGGGAAGTCTGGTGAGCTGGCATGCCGTGCGGTCCGCCATTTCGTCCAGTGTTTCCCGTAGCTTAATGGTGCGCCCCCCCTCCATGACCTTCGCGCGGATTTCCTGGAATGTCGCATTCAACGGAATATCCACATGCTGCAGGGGGTTCGTCGGATCGTAGACCGTTTCTCCCGGACCGACCTCTTCATCGGCCAGACAGATAATGTCCTGAATGAAGGAGCCGTCCGGGGCCACGGCGCGCAGCAGACGCTTGCGGTCGGGAAGGGTAGCCTTGGCGATGTCGCTCGTTACCTTCAATTTCGGCCGGTCGCCGACCCTCACCAGCTTGTAGACGCCCCCCAGCGCGCCACCCCCTTCGCCGGCGCAGGTCGCAAGGCGCGTGCCGACGCCATAGATGTCCACTTTTCCCCCGTCGTTGCGGATGGAATTGATAACGTATTCGTCCAGCTCGTTGGAAGCGAGGATCTTGACGTCAGGGAACCCCGCCTCGTCGAACATCCGGCGCGTCTCTCTGCTCAGGTAGGCGAGGTCGCCGGAATCGAGCCGCACTCCGCGCAGGGCATGGCCTTGGGCGCGCAATTCAGCGGCCACGGTGATGGCATGGGGTATGCCGCTTTTCAGGGTGTCGTAGGTGTCAACAAGGAGGATGCAGTTGTCGGGAAAGGTCCGGGCATAGTTGCGGAATGCGGCCAACTCGTCGGAGAAGGCCATGATCCAGCTGTGGGCATGGGTTCCCTTGACCGTGATGGCGAAGGTCTTCCCTGCCAGGACGTTGCTCGTGCTGCGCACCCCTCCCACATAGGCGGCCCTGGCGACGCTCAAACCCCCATCCGGACCATGGGCACGGCGCAGGCCGAACTCGATCACCGTGCCGCCGGCTGCGGCATGATTGATGCGCGCCGCCTTGGTGGCGACCAGTGTCTGAAAGTTGATGATGTTGAGGAGCGCGGTCTCCACGAACTGGGCCTCGGCGAGGCTCCCTTCAACGGTGAGGAGCGGCTCGTTGGCAAAGACCGCTGTCCCTTCCTGCGGCGCGGTCACCTTGCCGCGAAAGCGAAAATCGCGAAGGAAATCGAGGTAACGGGGTTTGAAAATCCCGAGTCCTTTCAGGTATCGCAACTCATCGTCGGTGAATTGCAGTTTTTCCAGGTAGGAGAGGGCGGTCTCCAGCCCGGCGAAAACCGCATATCCGCCGCCATATGGGTTGTGGCGGAAGAAAAGATCGAAGACGGCGGGGGTTTCGCTCATCCCTTCTTCCAGGTAACCGGCGAGCATGGTCAGCTCGTAGAGATCGGTCAGCAGGGCCGAATAGCGCATAGGGTTCTCCGTTGTCGTGATGATGGATAACTATATCACATTCTATTCAGAACATGAACCTGCGCATGCTGATATTGAGGAGAATACTCACCCCAACCATGGAGGTAATCATCGACGTTCCCCCATAGGAAAAGAAGGGAAGGGGGACCCCGACCACCGGAAAGAGGCCGATGACCATCCCCATATTTATCAGGATATGCCAGAACAGCATGGCCGTTACCCCCACGGCCAGCAGGCTGCCGAAACGGTCATTGCATCTGTCGGCTATATGCAGGCCCCACAAGATCAGGAACAGGTAAAGGACCAGGATAACCAGGCAACCGATGAACCCCCATTCCTCGGCGAAAACCGAGAATGCAAAATCGGTATGCTGCTCCGGAAGAAAGCGGAGGTGCGACTGAGTGCCTTGGAGAAACCCTTTGCCCATTATTCCGCCGGAGCCGACGGCGATCTTGCTCTGGATAATATGGTAGCCGCTCCCCAAGGGGTCGCGCTCCGGATTGATGAAGTTGAGAATGCGGTTTTTCTGGTATTCACGAAGAAAATAGTGCCATCCCAGATAGAGCGCGGGGAGCGCGGTCAGGAAAAGCGATACGAACGTCGTCCACCTTACTCCCACATACAGCATCATGGTAAAGACAATGAGGACTACGAGAATGGCGGTTCCCAGATCGGGCTGCTTCATGATCAACAGCACCGGCCCCACTAGGAGGAGGAAAGGATAAGCGAGGTCCCGGATGCGGAGACCCTGAAAAACCGAGCGGTTACTGAAGAAACGGGCAAAGACCGCGATAATAACGATTTTCATCGGCTCCGACGGCTGAATGTTGATAAAACCGAGATGCAGCCAGCGGGTTGCCCCCATGGAGGTCTTGCCGGCAAACAGGACTATGATCAGCAAGGCCAGCAAGGCCCCGTAAATCCAGTAGGCGGCATCTTCCAGGATGTGATAGTCGATGCTGCAAACCATCAGGGCCAGGAAAAGCCCGGCCAGGATCCAGTATATCTGTTTGATGAAAAACGGCGTGCCGGTAAGCTGGTACGACGCCGATGCGCTGTAGATATTGATGACGCCCATGGCGGAAATCAATACGACCAGCCCGTACAATGTCCAGTCAAAATTGGTGAGGAGCCTTCTGTCGATCATGGAGTATGCCTTTGTATAGCGAATAGTGGTCAGTGGTCAGTGGTTATTATTCCGGCGATTAAAAACACCAACCCTGCTGTAGGGGCGCTGCTTGCCGCGCCCCGATTGGGCGGAGCAAGCACCGCCCCTACTTACGGTTGCGCACCCTCTCTTTTTTGTTCCTCCATGGCCGGCGCCTGGATATCCGCCTCTTCTCCTTTGGCAGAGTCGCCTCTCTTTACCGCTCTTTTTATGACACCTTTGCCCTCGAAATATGCCCGCAATATGCGTGCCGCGATTGGGGCTGCCGCTGCCCCGCCATGCTCGCCATGCTCGATAACCACCGCTACGGCTACTTCAGGCTTGTCAAAGGGCGCAAACGCGACGAACAGCGCGTGATCCCGGAATTGATAGGGAACCGCTCCACGGCTGTCACGCATCTTCACTACCTGTGAGGTGCCGGTTTTCCCTGCCACCTTAACCTCGTAAAGCCGCGCCGCGGCTCCCGTGCCATGCGGTTCATTGACCACTGCCAGCAGCCCTTCTTTCACAAGCCGGAAATTTTTCTGGCTGATCGCCAATTTCTTGATGATCTGGGGCGCGAATTCCTTCACAACCTTTCCATCCGGATTCATCACTCTCTTGACCAGGAAGGGCCGGTAGATCGTCCCCTCATTGGCTACCGTTGCAATCATGGATGCAAGCTGGATGGGTGTGGCAAGGACATACCCCTGGCCGATGGCGGCCGAAAGGGTATCGCCGCCATACCACTTTTTGCCGTATTTTTTCTCCTTCCACCCGATGGTCGGAATCATACCTCCCTTTTCATTCTCAAGGCCGATTCCCAGCAGCTTTCCCAGGCCGAATTCCCGGGCACAGGAGGCAATTCTGTCAATCCCGAGTTTTTCCCCGAGCTGATAGAAATAAACATCACACGACTCCCGCAGTGCCCGTTTGAGGTTTACCGAGCCATGCCCCTTCTTCTCCCAGCATTTGAAGACACTGTTGCCGACGGCATACGATCCTTTGCAAATGATAGTGCTGTTTTCGTCGATGATCCCCTGTTCCAGACCTGCCAGGGCAGTGATGATCTTGAAGGTTGAACCGGGGGGGTATTGACCTGTCAGTGCCTTGTTTTCCAGGGGATGCCGTTTGTCCTCAAGATAGTCGTTCCATTGTTTGACCGGCATTCTGCCGGTAAAGAGCGCAGGATCAAAGCCGGGATTGCTGACAAAGGAGAGAATCTCTCCGCTGTTTACGTCCATGGCCACGGCTGCGCCTGCTTTATCGCCGAAGGCCTGTTCGGCAGCCTTCTGTATTCCCGCGTCGATGGTCAGTACAAGGCTGTTACCGACCACGGGGGGCGATTCGCTGATGGTTCTCAGGAACCTGCCTCTGGCGTCGACTTCAATCTGCCTGCCGCCGTCACTGCCGTGCAGTTCATGCTCCCAGTTCCGCTCGATTCCGCTTTTGCCCGTATAGTCACCGGGATTGAAATCCTTGAACTCCGGGCGATCGAGTTCATTTTCGGAAATTTCGCCCAGATGGCCAAGCAGATGGGCCGCCAGGTTACCATTGGGATACTCCCTGACCGGCTTCATTTCGATGTCTATTCCGGCCAGCTGCAGGCGGTTCTCTTCGAGGAACTCCAACTGGTCGCGGGTTATGCCCGAAGCCAGGATGATCGGGTAATATCTGGCCCGTCCCTTTCCTTTTTCCCATTTTCCCAGGAGTTCCGTCCGGTCAAGATCAAGGGATTTGCTTAAGTGAGCTATAAGAATGTCCTTATCCTTGACATCCTGAGGAATAACGGCGAGGCTGAAGGAAGGGGTGTTCCCCACC
The DNA here is from genome assembly GCA_041484725.1 of Geobacteraceae bacterium. GTDB lineage: Bacteria > Desulfobacterota > Desulfuromonadia > Geobacterales > Geobacteraceae > JBGQDJ01. The sequence continues at coordinate 15,899 of JBGPID010000021.1, forward strand.
AGGATTTTACCGTTCCTGTCAAGGATGGTCCCCCGCGACGCGGCAACTGGCACGAATCTCAACCGGTTGCTTTCCGACAGGTCCAGCAAATTGGCGGATTCGATAATCTGCAGATACCAGAGACGGGTCACGAGCAGAAAAAGCATGACCGCGGCGGCAATCGACAACCCCATGAGACGTCGGTTTCCGGATTCCACCTCTGCCTTGATGTAGCGCTGATCTTTCATTTGCTTTCCCCCAGCGCCTTGACAGCGGGAAAGCTGAATAGTAGTGAGGAAATCAGGGCATTGACCAGACCCTGCGGGATAAGGCCGGGCAGAATCGACTCATAGATGCTGTTTGCGGTGGGAACGAGGAGAAGCAGAACCAGCTGGAGGAGTCCGTTGACTACGGTCGCAAGGAAAACTACGAAAACCATCAGATAACGGCTGTCCGTATAAAGACGATCGGCCGTTAAATCTAACAGGAGATAGATACAGAGGTAGGATAAACCGTTGAGCCCCAGATAAATTCCGCTGAAGCAATCCTGCAGAATGCCGAGACCAAAGGCCAGGATGCCCCCCATTCGTCCCGTCCTGAACCCCATGTAGACGACGGCGATGATGAGCAGATTCGGCTTGAAAGGGTCGGCAAGGTAGGCGGGTAGGATCGTCACCTGTAACAGGAGCGCTGCAATTATGAGGATGAATATTTTCAGGACATTTAACATGATAAGTTCAGTCCTGTGGCTGTTGCAGGAGTACCAGCACTTCTTCCAGCCGGGAAAGATTCACGGCGGGGCGCACATCTACGGTCTGGAAGATACCGTACTCTCCTTTTTTCACCATCGTCACCTCGCCGATGTTAAGCCCCTTGGGGTATATCCTGCCGATACCCGACGTGACGACAACGTCGCCGACCTTTACGTCCTCGGCGGCTAAGGAAAACTCCAGGGTACAGCTTCCTCCACCCTTTCCCTTTACAACTCCCCTTGCCCGGGAACGCTGGATGATAGCGGCGACACCGCTTGCATGATCGGTAATGAGAAGCACCCGGGAACTCTTGGCCACAACCTTGACCAACTGGCCGATTACTCCGTCCGCGGCGATCACCGGCATTCCCTCTCTCAGGCCGTCAGCCTCGCCCCGGTCGATCATGATTGTCTTGAACCAGGGCGAACCGTCTTCACCTATCACCGATGCCGCAAGGGTAGGGGCCCGCAGGGAATTCTTCAGATCCAGCAGCTTTTTCAGCCTTGCATTGGCAAGAACCGCTTCCTGGTTGTCGATCACTCTTGAGTTGAGAATTTTAAAACTCTCTCGTAATTGTTTGTTTTCCTTACGCACTCCAACCAGATTCAGATAGTCGTTCCATATCCCCTCGGCCCCTCTGTTGATCCTGGAAATCAACGCGTTCACCGGCGACATGAGATTAAGCACCGCTCTCTCGAAAAGGGTTTCATGCTCTTTATCCTTGAGATTCAAG
>JBGPID010000022.1:0-16521 GCA_041484725.1 Geobacteraceae bacterium
CGGTTACAGGACACTCCTCCTCGAGCAAAGCGACTTTGCCAAGGCGACCTCGAGCCGGAGCACCAAGCTGATCCACGGCGGGGTGCGCTACCTGAAACAGGGGAACCTGTCGCTTGTGCTGGAGGCCCTCCACGAACGGGGGCACCTGCTCAAGAACGCCCCCCACCTGGTGCACAACCTCTCCTTTGTGGTTCCCTTATACGACTGGTGGGAGGGCCCTTTCTACGGGATCGGCCTCAAATTTTACGACATGATGGCCGGCCGGCTCGGCCTTGGACCTTCCCGGCTCTTAAGCCGGGAGGAGACTCTGGAGCGGCTCCCGACAATGGAACCGAAAGGTTTGCGCGGCGGCGTGATCTATCACGACGGTCAATTCGACGATGCCCGGCTGGCGGTCTCCCTGGCCCGCACCATGGTCGATCTCGGCGGGACGCCGATCAACTATATGCAGGTGACCGGCCTCTTGAAATCCGGCGGCCTGATGGCGGGAGTGACGGTCCGCGACCGGGAAGACGGCCGTGAATACACTCTCAACGCCCGGGGTGTCATCAATGCCACCGGCGTCTTCGCCGACGAGGTGCGCCGGCTGGACGACCCGGACGCGCCGGCTGTCATGGCACCGAGCCAGGGGGTGCACCTGGTGCTCGACCGATCTTTTCTCACCGGCGACAGCGCTGTCATGATCCCCCATACCTCGGACGGCAGAGTCCTGTTCGCGGTCCCCTGGCACGACCGGATCGTGCTCGGAACTACCGATACCCCGGTAAGTCGGGTCTCTCTGGAACCGCTCCCCCTGCCGGAGGAAATCGACTTCATCCTGAGCCAGGCAGGTCGTTATCTCGTCAGACCCCCGACCTCCGCCGACGTGCTGAGCGCCTTTGCCGGTCTGCGTCCGCTGGTAAGCTCAGACGGCGGGGGCGATACCGCTTCCCTTTCCCGCGAACACGCTATCCTGATCAGCGGTTCGGGACTGGTCACCATCACCGGCGGCAAATGGACCATCTACCGTAAAATGGGGGAGGATACCGTAAACCAGGCTGCCTCCGTTGCCGGGCTCGAAGAACGTCCTTCCGCCTCCACCACCCTGCGTCTCCACGGCTGGCAGGAGAACGGTACGGAAAATGCCCCATGGGATGTATACGGCTCCGATGCCCCAATGGTCAGGAAACTTGTTGCGGAAAACCCCGACTGGGATGAGCGGCTCCACCCGAATCTCCCCTATCACGCCTGCGAGATTGTCTGGGCCGTGCGCATGGAATGGGCCCGGACCGTTGAAGATGCGCTGGCGCGGCGCACCCGGGCGCTCCTTCTCGATGCGCGGGCAAGCCAGCAATGCGCCCCGCGCGTTGCGGAGCTGATGGCGCGTGAGCTGGGGCGCGACGAAGCCTGGCAACGGGCACAGGTTGCGGAGTATTGCAGGCTGGCCGAGGGTTACCTCCCGGCTGCAGGCTGATTTGACCGGGGCGAAAGCGACAGGGAACTCCGTTGCAATGAAAAAGCCGCTTTCCCGGTAATTAAAGCGGCTTTTTCATGGTTAAATACATATTTACCGAATTACCTGTTTACCGGTTTATCTACATATCACTTCTTACCGTATATCGTCATATTGTCGGCATGTTACCTATTACTTTCTCAGGCACTGGTTCACTATACAGCTGTCATTGGGGCACATATCGATCCGATATTTCGGTTAAACCGGTGTCAACTCTGAGTCGATATGTTATGGAGCGCCTTGCCCAGTTCTTCCATGTTATACGGCTTGGCGACAACACCGCTAAATCCGTATTCACTGTAATGGGCAAGTATCGGGTCGTTGCAGTAACCGCTGGAGACGATACCGACAACCCCGCTGTCGATCTCCCGAAGCCTCTTCATCGTTTCCTTTCCCCCCATGCCACCCGGTACGGTCAGGTCCATGATGACCGCAATGAAGGGCTCGCCGCTTTCCTTCGCCTTCAGATACGCCTCGATCGTTTCGACTCCATCGCAACAAACCACCACACTATAGCCGAGATGACCCAATATTTGAGCTGCAACTTCCCTGATAACCTCTTCGTCATCCATGACCAGTATTTTTCCGGAACCCCTAATGGGGGTTTCTTTTGGCAAGGTTGTGGCCTGGAGGGAATTTACTGAGGCGGGCATAAATATGTGGAATGTCGTACCGATCCCGATTTTCGATTCAACCTTGATATGACCGTCGTGACTGTTGATTATCGAATAGACGGTGGCCAGTCCAAGGCCGCTCCCCTTCTGTTTGGTGCTGAAATAGGGGTCGAATATCCTCTGCAGATGTTCCTCCGGGATGCCGACGCCTTGATCTTCGATCGATATTTTTACGTATCTCCCTTCCTTTACCGGCAATACATCCATTGGCCCAACTATAAGGTTTACAATGCTGACCCTTATCATGCCACCTTCCGGCATGGACTGATCGGAGTTGATGATAAGATTGTTGATGACCTGGTTCATCTGGCCTTCGTCCGCCTCGACAGGCCAGACAGAGTCAGGGATAATGAACTCGCATCTGACATTGGAGCCGCTCAGGACAAAAGACGCGGAATCCATGACGATCTGTTCCATGGATGCCGTCTTTTTGACGGGCGCCCCCCCTTTGGAAAATGTCAGCAACTGTTGCGTCAGATCCCGGGCGCGCCCCACCGCTTTTTCAGCCTCATCCAGTCTCTTGCAAGCCTTGTCCTGGGGTTTTATCAGGACTTTTGCCAGAGAGATATTGCCCAGGATGCCTGTCAACAGGTTGTTGAAATCGTGGGCTATGCCGCCGGCAAGCACACCCAGGGATTCAAGCTTGTGGGTGTTCCTGATTTCGTTTTCCAGCCTCTTGCGCTCTGTGATGTCCCGGACGAGTTCGACTACCATGGCAACGTTGCCCGTGTCGTCAAAGACAGGATAGGCATGCGCCTCAACCATCCCGATCCGCGGGTTGTATTTTTCCAGTGCAGCCGGTTTGCCCGTTCGGAACACTTCAATGGTATGGCAACTCTCGCAGGGCTTACCCTGCTCCGGGTAAAAGGCCTGATAACAATGGGGAGACCGTTCCCTGACCTCCGCGGGCACATATTCATAACCGCCGTGCCAGTTGGAACGGACAATACGGAGACCACTGTCAATAACCGCGAGCAGATCGGGAATGGCCTCAAACACCCTACGCAGTAAATTCTCCGACTTCCAGAGCGATTCTTCAGCCCGTTTGCGCTCGTCGATATCGACCACCAGTCGCTCATTTGCACTAGCAAGCTCGGCGGTTCGCTCCAGGACCCGCGTTTCCAGTTCAGCATGGGCCTTGCGCAACTGCTCCGCTGCCCGGCTGCGCTCCTCCTCCACACCGACGGCGCTGGCCAGAATTCCCATGAACTTCCGGTCTTCTTCGTCCGGAGAGAAGTCTTTCTGAAAGACCACGCAGAGGGAACCGATATAGATGCCGCAGCATCTGACCGGCATACCGATATATGTTTTCAGATTGTAGCGCTTCACATTCGGATCGCTCTCCGCATAGGAGGTCTCCGGAAGGTTTCGCACACAGAAAAGCTGATCGCCTCCACGTTTGATGACATCGGTGCAGATATGACCATCCGCAAGGTCAATCAGCTTGAAATCCGGAGGGGCATTCCAGTGGGCTATCGTGTGCAGCATTCCCGTGTCCAGCCTGTTGTAAAGCGCGCAAACAGCCCCCATCAGTTCGCCGCAAATTGCGGTGAGGCAGTTGATATTTTCCTGCGGGTCGGTGCTGAAACCGAGAAAACACTCGTTCAGTTTTGCAAGCCTTTCTTCCGAATGCTTGCGTTGGTCGATATCCCGCATGGTTAACAGCAGCCACTTCTTGCGAAGCCGGCCCGCGACATTGCCCAAAATCTTTCTGGCCGGAGAAAAAGAGAGGGAGAAAAATGTTGCCCCAATCAGCACCATGCATATGGAGAGTGTTTTTATTGTTACCATATTTGTAATCATCGCCGCACCTTAAGACATAATTAACCTACGGAAATATATCCGATCCTGTTACTTTATGCGAAGAAAACAGCATGTGAGTCCTTTATGGCAATTGCGGGAAAAGTACTGTTTATATAGTCTCGGCTCCAACTCTTTCCGGCTTGTCAGGTTTTGGATTTTACATGGCCATATTTAATTGTTATCGGCATTGTCAAACCAAAGTTGAATTCCCGCGTTATTCAACGGTCCTCTTCGTAAGTGAATCTGTTCCGGCCGCACCTCGATCCTGGCCAACTAGGCCCGGCCGGTCCCGCTCCAGCCTTCTTTCAGAGTGCATTCTCTCTCCCAGGAAAGAAAACCGTCTCCCTCGATCGCCCAGAACGATTCGATACGGCTTTCATAATAGGCGAGGTCCACGCACTCCTTTTCAATCTCCTGCAGATAGCCAGCCGAAATGAGCTGGTGATCGCATAGAAAACGATAGAAAGCCTTGACACCGCGCAGGTGCAGGTCAAGATGCGCGATATCCGGCTCCAGGGTATTGACGATATACCAGTTGCCGGCAAACTGCCGTACGATGCCCGGCCTTTCATCGAAGAGGTTGTACCCCTTGAAATCCACCAGGAAATTCAGGATAAAGTAATCAGCGCCACTGGCCAGCGCCGTCGCTTCTTCCGGGGATATACCGACCGCCTGGAGCTCCTCATAAAAAAGAAGGAGCAGCTCCCTGCAAAGGTTATCCACGCGCAGGTAGTCCTCCTGGGTCACGGGAGTAAAGTCGTCCTTATTGATCCGCATCTCTTCTTTCACTACCTTATCTTTTCCCTTTTTGATCGACATTGAACAGATTTTTCCTATTACCGGGTCAGCCGGGGATCAAGGGCGTCCCTGATCCCCTCTCCCACCAGATAGTATGCCAGGACGGTCACCGTGATCGCCAGGCCGGGATAGAGGGTGAGCCACCAGGCGAACTCGATATAGTCCTTGCCGGAGGTGAGGATATTCCCCCAGCTAGGCGTGGGGGGGGGAACACCGATGCCGAGAAAAGAGAGGGCCGACTCGGTGAGGATCGCCCCGGCCACGCCGAGTGTGGCGGAGACCAGCACCGGCGACATGGCGTTGGGAAGGATGTGGCGGAAAATGATGCGGCTATCCCTAGCGCCGAGGGCACGGATGGCCATGACGTAGTCGCGCTCGCGGATGGACAGCACCTCGGCCCGCACCAGCCTCGCCACTCCCATCCAGCCGGTCAGGCCGATGATGATCATGATGTACCAGATGGACTGCCCGATAAAGGCGATCACCGCCAGTATCAGGAAAAAGGTCGGGAAACAAAGCATGATATCCACGAAACGCATGAAGATATTATCGACCCACCCGGAGTAGTATCCGGAAAGAAGTCCCACCACGGTTCCGATAATAACGGCAATACCGGCCGCGACGAACCCCACCAACAGGGAGATGCGGGCCCCGTAGATCATCCGCGTCAATACATCGCGGCCCAGGTCGTCGGTCCCGAACCAGTGGAGGGAGGAGGGGGGGATAAGGACATGGTAAAGATCCAGTTCATCAGGACCGAAGGGGGTTATATAGGGAGCAAGAAAAGAGAGGAGAAAGAGAAAGATCACCACCACCACCCCCGCAATTGCGAAGCGGTTGGTCCGGAACCTCGTCCAGAATACCTGGTAGAAGAAGCTCTCTTTCACTGGCATTGATTTCCACACCTCAACTATTAGCCGGATATATTCTAAAACGGCACAGGGAAAAGCTCCAGATGCAAGGCGCGCTGGCCGTTCCGAATGAGGCGTACCGGAGGTACGTCGCAGTGAAGGAAGGGCCAACGCAACGCCGCAGATGGACTTTTACCGAAGCCGTCAGCCCTGGCCGTGGCGGATGCGCGGGTCGGCCATGGCATACCCTATATCCGCCAGCAGGTTGCCGACGAGGGTAAGGCCGGCGCCGATCACGAGAATCCCCATGACCAGCGGATAATCCCGGGCCATCACTCCTCCGTAGAAGAGCTGACCCATCCCCGGGATGGCAAAGATGGTTTCGAAGATCACGCTCCCACCGATCAACCCGGGCACGGAGAGGCCGAGGAGGGTGACGACCGGCAGCAGGGCATTCCTCAGGGCATGGCGGAAAATGACCGTCCGCTCCGGAAGCCCCTTGGCCCGGGCAGTGGTTATGTAATCCTGACGGATCACGTCCAGCATGGTGGAACGCATATAGCGGGAGAGCCCGGCAAGGCTGCCGAAGGCTGCCACCGAAACCGGGAGGATCAGGTGTTTGAGCAGATCCAGACACCGGTGGATGAGCGTGAAGTTTTCGCTTCCCATGGAATGAAGCCCTGAGATGGGGAGCCAGCCGAGCCTGACGCCGAACAGGTACATGCAAAGGAGCGCCAGCCAGAAGGTAGGCACGGCAAAACCGATGAATACGAAGACGGTCATCCCCTTGTCGAACAGGGTATCACGGCGGATGGCGGCAAGTATTCCGATCGGGACCGCGAGCCCAAATTCGATGATCAGCGAGATGATGTTCAAGGAGAGGGTGACGGGAATCCGTTCCCTGATTCTATCAACCACAGGCCGGTTGCCCGGAGCGAAGGAGCGGCCGAAGTCGAGCATGGCCAGCTTTTTCACCCATACGGCATACTGGACGTAAAGGGGCTTGTCAAGGCCGTAGTGTTTGCGCAAGCGTTCCCGCGCCTCGGCGGTCACCTTGGGGTTCATGGCGATCTGCATCTCCACAGGTTCACCGGGGGCAATATGGATCACCACGAATGTGATGAGGGTGATCCCGAGGAAAAGTGGGACCATCATTATGAGACGTTTTAAGAGATATTGGATCATATGTTCAGGGTACAGTTAAACAGTTGAACAGTTAAACAGTTGACAACCAGAACAGTAAAATCCCTGTACACTGTTCAACTGTTCACTGTCCACTGCATTTCAATACTTCTGTTCTTCCTTCGGCACATACCATTTGATAAAATTGTACATGATCCCGGCCGGGGCCGGCTCGATTCCATGGAAGCGGGAACTGACCACAGGGAGATCATCCGGCACATATAAAAAGGTATACGGTTGTTCTTCAGCCAGTATTTCCTGTAATCTGAAGTAGCAGTCTCTCCGTGTTTCCATATTAAATGTTGTTCTACCTTTTTCCAAAAGCTCGTCAACCTCTCTGTTATTGAACCCGATGAAATTGAGTTCCTTTACTCCTGTCTTCCTTGAATCCCATATATCAAATAAATCCGGGTCCTGGCCAATGGTCCATCCCAGAATTACTGCCTCAAAATTGCGTTTGTCAATAAAATTTGTAATAAAGGAAGCCCATTCGAGCACGCGGATCTTCATGTCAATTCCAATCAGCTTCAAACGCCTCTGGATTATAACGGCACTCCTGATGCGCTGGTCATTCCCTTGATTGGTCAAGGCAGTGAACTGGAAGGGCTTGCCATCTTTTACCAGAATACCGTCTCTGTTTTTAACCCGCCATCCCGCCTCAGCAAGGAGAGCCCTTGCGCGTTGCGGGTTGTAGTCAAAATCCCTGATATGCGGATTATAGGGCCAGGTCCCCGGCTTGTAGGGTCCATGGGCGATCTGTCCCATGCCGAGGAGGACCCCGTGGACTATCTCATCCTTGTTGATGGCGGAGGTAAGCGCTTGCCGAACCCTTTTGTCGGAAAAAAGCGGATTTCGCAGGTTATAGCCCAGATATGTATAAGCTGACATCGGATAGCGGTATTTGTTAAAAAGGTCCTTGAATTCGGGTGAATCGGTCTGGCGCTGATACTGGATCGGTGAAATCCTCATCATGTCGATCCCCCCTGCCTTCAGCTCCATGTACATGGTGGAATTGTCGGGGATAATCCGGTAGATGTAATGCCCGATGTACGGCCGTCCCTCATAATAACCCGGGTAGCTTTCAAGGGTGATTTTCTGCCCGGCTACCCACTCCCTGAAGATGTACGGTCCGGTCCCGATCGGGTGCCTGGCAAGCTCGCTTTTGGTGATATCCTTTCCTTCCAGAAGATGGGCAGGCAGGATCGACATCCCCCACGATTCCAGGGCAGGAGCGAAAGGTTTGGCATAGGTGACCCGGAAGGTGTAAGGATCGGGAGCTTCCGCCTTTTGCACCTGCTTGAAGGCGTCGGCGTAGGCGGTAGGAGTTTTTGGATCGATTGTTACCAGGTAGGTATATAGCACGTCATGGGAGGTGAATTCCTGCCCGTCATGCCATTTCACCCCGCGGCGCAGGTGGAAGGTGATGGTGAGGCCGTCCGGTGAGACGTCCCAACTCTCCGCCAGTTCTCCTTCGAGCTTCAGATACTTGTCATACCTCACCAGACCATTATAGACGAGGCCGGCGATATCAGAGGAAGCGCTGTCGGAGGCAAGAATGGGAATAAGGGTGGAAGGTTCGCCAATGGAGCCGACGACCATGGCGTCACCGTAGGCCGGCTTGCCGGGACCGGAATGCCGAAGCACAGTTTCTTTTTTACCGCCATCGCAGGCGGACAGGAGTGAAGGTAACAGCAGCGCCAGGCAGACGAGCCACTTCCCTCTCATTTGTCACCGGTCTCAGCCTTGATTTTCTTGATTTTCTCGGTTAGATCTTTTCTTCCAGGCTCCTGCTTCAAAATCTGCCGATACAGGTTGAGCGCCTTGCGCCAGTCATGCCTGGCAAAATATGCATCGGCCAGGTGCCCCATTACCGTCGTGTCGTCGCTAATCAGCTCCAGCGCCCTTTCCAGTTGCTTGATCGCCTCATCATAACGCTTCAGCTTGTAATATACCCAGCCAAGACTGTCGAGTATGAAACCTTCGTCGGGTTTCAGGCTGACCGCCTTGGTCAGATATTTCTCGGCCTCCTCCAGGTTGATCCCCATTTCGGCATATGTGTATCCGAGATAATTGAGGGCCTGGGCGTCATCGGGCGCAAGGGCCAGGGTTTTTTTCAGCCGCTCGATTGAGGCCTCTTTGTTTCCTGTCTTATCGTAAAGTATCCCCATGCGGAATTGTATCGAAGCATCGGAGGGGAACCGTTTCTCTATGTCCAGGAGGACCTTCAGGCCATCGTTATAGCGTTCGACAGCCTCATATAAGGCGGCAAGATGCAGATACGGGTCAATAGGCTCCGGTTGGGCGGAAATCGCTTCCTTGAGAATGGCGATCCCTTTTTCCGGTTCACCCTTCTCCTTATAATCAAAGGCCATATGCCCCAGTGCATCATAATATACTGAGGCGGATGTAGGTATCTTTTTGAATTCCTCTATGGCATGGTCGTAATCTTTCTTTTCTTCGAAAGCGGTGGCAAGATAAAAGCGGACCTGGTATGCTTCCGGATCTTGCCTGAGAATGTCATTGAACTCCTTTACCGCGTCATCATAGCGCTCCATCTCCAGGTAAAGCAGGCCGATCTTCTTCTGGATTTCAAGCCCGCCGACGCCGCTGTGGGCGATACTCTGCAGCAGCGAAAGGGCCTCCTCAAAGCGCTGCTGATGAATGTAGAGCTGAATGAGGTGCTGAATCACATTAATGTTGAGCGGGTTGACCTCCAGCAGTTGCTTGTATGTGATGATGGCATTGTCATACTCTTCCTGTGACTCAAGGGAAACGCCCAGGTCTATATAAGCCTGCTCGAAATCGGGTTTTATCTCTATGGCTTTCCTGTAATAATTGCCCGCTTCACGGAGAAGCTTCATCTGATCATAGGTTTTCCCCAGGTAGTAATAGGCGAGAGGGGAATCGGGGATGGTCTTCAGAAGTCCTTTCAGCGTGTTGACAGCCTCTTCGTATTCAAAAATCCTGACCTGGGAGACCGCCAGGTGCAGATAGATTTCTTCCTTGGAAGGGTCGATGTCCAACGCCTTTTTGTACTGTTCAATCGCTTCCTTGTCCTGTTTCAAACTGGCCAGGATATCCCCCGCAAGCACGCGGGCGCCGACAAACTGCGGATCAAGTTTTATAGCCGTTTCGCAGGCGATAAGGGCTTCCTGGACCCTGTTCATTTTCATATAGTTAGTGGCTTCCGCTACATACAGAAATGCCGAATCCGGGTCCGCTTCACGGGCCGCCTGCAGAAGGATCAGGGCGCCTTCGAGATCACCTTCGAACATGCGTAGCCGTGCGAGTGAGTACATGTACATCGCTCTGGAATCCGCTATATTAATTTCCGGTTGTGGCGCCGGAGACAACTCGACAGAATGTCCATTCAAACCGTTTGCAGCACAGGCCGAGAGCATTGTCGACAGTAGCAGCAGGAGGGGAAAAATCTTTTTGTTCATTACCGGATATCTCGCGAAAAAGCAGCGTACAGTGGACCGTTGAACAGCGTAAAGCAGACCGCTGTACGCTGGACGCTGGACGTTGAAAAGATGTAAACCACTTAGAAAACTAACATAAATCGGAACGACCGTCAAATGATTATCTTCTGTTTGATTATCTTCTCTCCCAGCTTGCGTCCAGGCTGGAATATGATAGAATTTTAAAGCAATATCATCAGGTTAAGGTTAAATAATGGACCAGAGGTTGCTCAAATCACTCCTGATGCCGGACGCTTACCCGGAACCGACCAAATCCGTTCGTCTCCTGCAGACACACGTCTCTTTTCTTTTTATCACCGACAATTATGTCTACAAAATCAAAAAACCGGTAGATTTAGGCTTCCTCAACTTTACTTCCATTGACCGTCGCAGGTTTTATTGCAACGAAGAGGTTTGTTTAAATCGCCGCCTCTGCCCGGAGATATACCTTGGCGTGGTTGAGGTTCTGGAATCGGCATCAGGAGCAACTTTTCGCGGGGAAGGAAAGGTTATCGATTATGCGGTAAAGATGAAAAGGCTCCCCGAAGAGCGGATGCTCGACAGAATGCTGGCCGAAGGGAAGGTAACCGCGTCGGATATCCGGAAGATTGCCCGCACTATTGCGGAGTTCCATCTCAATGCCGAACGTGGAAGAACAATAAGCAGATACGGCAGCATCACAGCCATACGGCGCAACTGGGAAGAGAACTTCCGGCAGATTGGAGAGTTCGTCAATATTTCACTGGCAAAAAAAGATCTGCACATGATAACGCAGTGGGTCGAGACCTTCATGGTCCGTAATCAGGCGCTTTTTGCCGAACGGGTAAGCCGTGGCTTCATCCGTGATTGCGACGGCGATATCCACCTGGAAAACATCTGTCTTACCTCCCATGTCTGCATTTTTGATTGTATCGAATTCAACTCGCGCTTCCGTTATACCGACACCGCCGCTGATATCGCATTCTTTCTGATGGACCTGGATTACCATGACAAGAAGGAATTTTCCGATCTCTTTCTTGATGAATATATCAAAGCGACCGGCGACCGGGAAGTTTTGCGACCCCTCGATTTCTACAAGATTTACCGTGCCGTGGTAAGGGGAAAAGTGGAAAGCCTCAAAATTCTCGACCCGGATATCCCGGCGGCCGACAGGGATAATGCAAAAGAGAAAGCCAGGCGATATTTCCGGCTCGCCAGGGGATATGTGATCCGCCAGAGGCTGCCAAAGTCCCTTTTCATTACCTGCGGACTGATGGGAAGCGGCAAGAGCGGCACTGCATCGGCCCTTGCATTTGAACTCGGGATGGAGATCACGGCCAGCGATGCGGTCAGAAAAGAGCTTGCAAAGATTCCAACCGATAAACGGAGTCTCGATGCATATGGCGCGGGGATCTATACCCCGGTTTATAACGAAGCCACCTACCGGGAACTGTTGTCCAGAACTGAAAAAACCCTCAAGGCCGGACGGAGCATAATCGTCGATGCCACCTTTCGCAGAAATGAAGACCGTGCCCGCTTCGCCAGCCTGGCCGCACGGTACGCCGCGTTTTTTTGCATCTTGCACACCTCCTGCCCGGACAAACTCGCAAGAGAGCGGCTTGACTCCCGCATCCGCAAGGCCGGCGAGCTTTCCGACGGCAGGTGGGAACTGTTTCACCGGCAAAAGGATGAATTCGAGCCGCCTGGAACCAGTGAAGGAAAACTGATTTATCTCGATACATCCCGGTCGACAGCTGATAACATTGATGATATTCTGAACGCCATGGAGTTTGCCGATGGGACATAGAATAATAACAAGGGTAATGAGATATCTGAACCTCAAGGAAACATGGGTGATTCTCTTCATTCTGGGATTCATCATGTTGAACTTCCCCTTCATCCATGTCTTTTCCACACCCGGCCGGATTTTCGGCATTCCGGCCCTGTTTCTCTATCTTTTCCTGGGGTGGATGATTTCCATATGCATCATTTATCTCTTCGTGAAAGCCATCGACCATGTCGATAAAGACAAAGGAGAGCAGAGCTGATGCTGAGCATCGAGCTTGTAACAGGGATATCCCTTCTTTATATTGCCTTGCTCTTTCTGGTGGCATATTACGCCGATAAAAAGAAGGAACAGGGACACAGCATCATTTCCAACCCCCATATTTATTCCCTCTCCATAGCTGTCTATGCGACCTCATGGACCTTTTTCGGGAGTGTCGGCAGGGCTGCGACCACAGGCCCCGATTTTCTCCTCATCTATCTCGGCCCCTCGTTGACCGCCGTTTCCTGGTGGTTCCTGCTGCGCAAGATCGTGCGGATAAGCAAGGAAAACAACATCACTTCCATCGCCGATTTTATCAGTTCGCGTTACGGCAAATCGCAATGGCTTGGCGCAATTATTACCGTAATCGCCATTCTGGGCATCATGCCGTATATCGCCCTGCAGCTGAAGGTCGTTTCTACTACCTTTGCCATGATTACGGGCAACCGGGGCATCCATCTCCTGTTTCATGAAGGGGTTTCTCTAGCCTCACCCCATCCCGGTCTTTTCGCCGCCCTTTCCCTGGCAATTTTCAGCATCGTTTTCGGCGCCAGACGCCTTGTTTCCTCAGAACGTCACGAAGGGCTGGTGGCTGCCATCGCCGTGGAATCGATAGTAAAGCTGATCGCTTTTCTTATTGTCGGCGTCTTTGTCACCTATTACCTCTTCGACGGCTTTGCAGACATCTTTTCCCGGCTGGCGGCCAAGGACCCGACGCTGTATCTGCACCTGACCACCCTGGGGGGACCGGGCAAAGTATCCTACATGAGCTGGTTCAACATCTTCTTCATGTCAGTGGGAGCTATAATGTTGCTCCCCCGTCAATTTCATATCATGGTCATCGAAAATTCCAACGAAGAACATATCAAGGCTGCCATGTGGTGGTTTCCCGCCTACATGTTCCTCATCAACCTCTTTGTACTCCCCATAGCCCTGGGGGGGGTCCTGCTTTCCGGCAGCAGCAGCGACGCCGACTACTTTGTCCTTACCCTTCCCTTGTCCAGCGGCCATCACTGGCTGGCGCTGCTCGCCTTTCTGGGCGGATTCTCCGCGGCTGCGGGGATGGTCATTGTCGAGTCCCTCGCCATTTCCACCATGTTTCTCAACCATCTGGTCATGCCGGTTATTGTCAAACTGAAGCCACGCGAGTGGTTCCCCATTTTGCTGATAAACCTGAAGCGCTTCGGCATATTCCTGGTAATATTTCTGGGATATCTATATTTCCGCATTGTCGGTGAAACCTACATGCTCATGAATATGGGGCTGATATCTTTCGCCGCTGCGGCCCAGTTCGGGCCGGCCCTTCTGGGGGGTCTCTACTGGCACCGGGGAAACAAGGCCGGCGCCATTACGGGCCTCATACTCGGCTTTCTGATCTGGTTCTACACCCTGCTCTTGCCCTCTTTTATAAAATCCGGCTGGTGGCAGACCGGATTACTGGAGAGCGGTCCTTTCGGTATCGATTTTCTCAAGCCGACCGAGCTTTTCGGCCTTACCGGTTTCGATATCTGGTCCAATTCCATCTTCTGGAGCATGTTCTTCAATATCGGCGCATATCTGGCCTGTTCCATAATTCTCTCCCAGAGTGACCCGGAAAAAGAGCAGGTCAGGAAATTCGTTGATATATTCGAAACCGAAAGAGAAGAAGTGCCGTGGGAAACCAAGAGACTGTCGAAACCGGTCACCATCATGCAGTTTGTCAACCTGATGGAGAAATTTATCGGCGCGGCCCAGGCCCACATCGCCATAGCCGAATACCTGGGGGAGAGGGAGATTGATGAAAAGGGTGGAGTATCGGAGTTCGAGTTGCCGCAACTTAAGCGTTTTACCGAGAAAACCTTGGCCGGCTCCCTGGGCGCCGCTGCGTCGGGCGCCATTGTAGAAAGTTTTTTGTCTGACCTGGGCTCAAAAATGGAGCCGGTCTTCGATATTTTCAGCACCGTGCGTGCAGAGCTGTCCGAAAGCCGCGAAGCTCTCTCAGTGCGCTTTCGTGCTTCAATACTGATGAACCGGACAATAGATCTCTCCATTATCATGAAAGAACTTCTTGATCTGCTCCGGAATGAGTTCAAGTTTGACCTGGCAATTATCCGGCTTAAACAAAACAACGGCTTGCTGATTACCGAAAGTTACAGCGGGACCGAAATCCCGGCAATTCTGGAACGGGAGATACTCCCTGATATAAATTCGTTCATTGGTGATGCATACCTTTCCAACAAGCCGCGTTTCATAAACGATACCCGGCATATCACCAAGCCGGAATCGAAGGATCTGATGGAGCGGGAAGGGATCAGATCGTTTGCCCATATCCCCATAACCCGCGAAGGGGAATCGCCGCTGGGAATTCTATCGGTATTTTCCCGATCGATCATCGGACTCTTTACCCCGCCGCTCATCGATCTCCTCTCGAGTCTATCCGGACAGCTGGCCCAGGCCGTCCGGATAGACACCGAGATGGTGGAAAAGGAAAGGGAACGGCAACAGAAAGAGCAGGCACTTCTGGAAAACACCAGAGTTGCCAGGGAAATGGAGATCGCCAGGCAGATCCAGCACTCCCTTCTACCGGCAGCACCTCCCGAATTGCCCTGGGTGAAATTCGCCGCCAGATGCGTATCAGCTACCCAGGTCGGCGGCGATTATTTTGATTTTTTCCGGCGCGGAGACGATCTGGTCGATATCATTATCGCCGATGTTTCGGGGCACAGTGTCGGAGCAGCCCTTATCATGGTCGAGGCCCGCAGTTTTTTACGGGCTAAAGTCCATTCCACCGGCAGCGCCGGTAAAATGCTGGCGACCCTCAATGAACTGCTTTATGAAGACCTGACCCGGGCGGAACTCTTCATCAGCATGTTCTATGTGAAGTATAACGCGGAAAGACGGCTGCTCACGTACGCCAATGCAGGGCACAACCGACCGTTTCTTTACCGTCACAGAGACGGGTTCTGTATGGAACTGGATGCCGAAGGCCTTATTCTGGGTGTCAAAAGAGAGGTAACCTTCGAAGAAAAGAGCATCCAGCTGCAGAGAGGTGATCTGCTGCTTCTCTACACCGACGGCATCACCGAAGCACGGAACGCGTCCGGAGATTTTTTCGGCACCGACAGACTCTGCGCCCTCATCGGCGAAGTTTACAACGAACAGCCGGAGCAGGTCGTGGAGACGATTCTCGGGGAAGTGACCGCTTTTACCAGCTCGCAGATTGCCGAAGACGACATATCCATGGTGGTCATGAAGGTGTTGTGAATCCGGGAAGTATCCCGGGTAGGAGAGAAAAAAGTCGAGAAACGGCCCGACTTGTTATAGAATGGCATGAATATAAAAAAACCCCTTTATCCGCCTTTCCGGGATAGGTAGGGAAGAGGAGAGTGCAATGCATCTAAAAACCGAAAAGAAGAATGATATCATGGTTATCAGTGTGAAGGAAGAACGCCTGGATGCCCACAACTCGGGAGAATTGAAAGGCGAAATGCAGAAATTGTTTGAGGAAGGAAATAAAAACATCCTCGTGGATCTCAAGGATGTCCGGTTTATCGACAGTTCGGGCCTGGGGGCACTGGTTTCCGGATTCAAGAACGCCATATCTCACCAAGGGAACCTGAAATTATCAAGTCTACAGCCCCAGGTGAAATCAATGTTCGAGCTGACAAGGCTGCACAGGGTTTTCGAAATCTTCGCATCCTCCTCCGAGGCGCTGGACAACTATTGAAACAAGCGAGGTCAACATGGACAAGAAAGAAATCGAGGTCGATATCAAAGTCCCGAACCAGACCCGTTATCTGAGTCTCATCGGCAGAATCGGCGAAGATATCGCCAAAGAACTGGACAAATACGCCGGAGACCGGGAGACCCTGGCTTACCATATAAATCTGGTGCTCACCGAGGCGATGGTCAATGCAATCAAGTATGCCAACCCGAAAGACCCGGACACGCTGGTGCATATTCTGATCAATATTTCAGAAGAGGAACTGGTGATCAAGGTCTTTGACAAGGGGCAGGGATTCGATATCAACTCCATTCCGAATCCCAACTTTGAGCAACTGGAAGACCACGGACGGGGTATTTTCCTGATCAGATCACTGATGGATTCGGTATGCTACAAAAAAATCCGTAACGGCAACGTCCTGGAAATGTCGAAAATATTATGCTGAGATTCTCTATCTTGACCGACCCTTTTTATACGTCCACCAGACCATTCCCATGCCCAGAAGGAGCATCGGGAAGCTCAGCAGCTGGC
>JBGPID010000023.1:0-16364 GCA_041484725.1 Geobacteraceae bacterium
CTCTCCACCCTCGAAAACAAGATACCGGTCCTCACCTTTTCCGATAAATACGTGGAAAAGGGGGCCCTTCTGTCACTGGAGGTGGATGCCGAGGACGCCGGGAGACAGGCCGGGGAGATGGCGAACAGAATCCTGGCGGGGACGGCCGTGCGAGGCATCGAGAATGAAGACGCCCGCGGCGGAATATTGACCGTCAATATGATAGTCGCACAGAAGCTGGGAATATCCATAAACGGAAATGTCATCAAACATGCCAGGACAATCAGATGAAGATATCCGACTTATTGAATTTCCGGGAACATTTCAGCGCCAGGATTTTCCTGACCTTCTCGTTCCTGATCGTCATCGTTACACTTGCTTTCACCGTTTTCTTCTACCGTTATCAGAGCAGTTCGTTGACGGAAAAGACCAATAGCGAAGGGGAGCTTCTGGCCTCGCTTCTCGCCTACAATGCAAGGCTCGGTGTTTATACCGAGAATGCCGACCTGCTCAGCGCCCCGGTGAACGGGATCCTGGAAAACCCCGAGGTGCTGTCGGTCGCCGTTTATACGGCCGACGGCAAGACCCTCGCCTTGCAGAACCGGCCGGGAAGCAGACTATCTCCGGACATTGTAAAATGGAATGCCGGAATCGGCCGGACACTGAAAAAAACCAGGCAGCCCCTGCGGTTAACTAACGACGGCAATTTCATCATCTGGACCCGGGTGGCGCTAAAGCCCATCATTACCGCGGAAGATGCGGTATATCTGGATGCCAACCCCGCGAAGCAGGTCGAACAGATCATCGGCTCCGTCAGGGTGGTCATGGATGGCGGTCAGCTGCGGAAACATCTGCACGCGTTGCTGTTCGACAGTATCCTCATAGGGATTATCTCCCTGATCATCGGTTCAATGATTGCCTACCTCATCTCCGGAAGGATTACGAAGCCCCTGAACAGATTGACGGATGGGGTAAAGGATTTCAGCAGTGGAAAGGAATGCAAGGAAATTATCGTCGAAACCGGGGATGAGATAGGAAATCTCGCCTCGGCCTTTAACGACATGGTGGATTCTCTAAAGAAAAGGGAGGCGGAAAAAGAGGAACTGGAAGAAAAACTCAGGCATTCGCAGAAAATGGAGGCGATCGGCACCCTGGCAGGAGGTGTCGCCCATGATTTCAACAACATCCTGATGGCCATAAACGGTTACGGTGCACTGATCCAGTTCGAGCTGGACGAAGGGAGTAAACTCTGGTCGTATGCCGATCAGATCATCAGAGCAGGGGAGAGGGCCGCCAACCTGACCCAGCGGCTACTTGCCTTTACCAGAAAACAGGTCATATCTCCGCGACCGATAATCCTGGACGAAATAGTCAGAAATATCGATAAGATGCTTGCGCGTCTGATCACGGAGGACGTTGAACTTAAGTTTCATCTCGAAGCGGCGGATAAGTTCGTTATGGCCGATGCGGATCAAATGGACCAGGTGTTGCTGAACCTCGTGACGAACGCGCGGGATTCCATGCCGCATGGGGGGGCCATTATCATCGCGACCCGCGTCGTGACCCTTGATGACGATTTCGTCAAGCGGCACGACCAGCAAAATGGGGGTGAATATCTGTTGTTGACGGTGAGCGACAACGGGGTCGGGATAAACGAAGATATCAGGGAAAGGATATTCGATCCCTTTTTCACAACAAAGGAAGTGGGAAAAGGGACAGGGCTCGGACTTTCCATGGTGTACGGCATCGTCAAGCAGCATAACGGGATTATCGAGCTCGATAGCGAAGCAGGCAAGGGGACCACTTTCAGGATATATCTTCCGCTGATCGAACCGGTCATCAAAAAAGAGCAAGGCAAATCCCCTGTATTTCTCCAGGGAAATATGGAGACGATCCTGGTGGCCGAGGATGACACGGCAGTCATGGGCCTTTTAAAGGGACTGCTGGAAAAGAACGGTTACAATGTCATCACCGCGACAAACGGTGAAGAGGCGGTCAGGAAGTTCATCGATCACCGGGACAGCATCAGGCTGATCCTTCTCGACGTAATCATGCCCCGGAAGAACGGCAAAGAAGTCTATGATGAAATAATCGGAATCAGGCCCGATATCAAGGCGATATTCATGAGCGGATATACAAACGATATAATCGACTGGAAAGGCGCCCTTCAAGAAGATATAAATCTGATTTCCAAGCCGGTGCGGCCCAATGATCTGCTGTTGAAGCTGAGGGAGGTGCTGGAGCGAGACAGCAGGCTGAAGGCTGAAGACTAAAGGTAAAAAGTTATTCCTTCAGCCTTCAGTCTACAACCTGTTTCTCTATAGTCCGATGATATTGTAGCCGCTGTCCACAAAGTGGATATCGCCGGTTACCCCTCTGGCAAGAGAACTGCAGAGGTAGAGGGCGGCGCCGGCCACCTCATCCTGGTTGATATTGCGGCGCAGCGGCGCCTTTTCCTCGACATGACCGGCTATCTGGTTGAAGCCGCCGACTCCTGCGGAAGCAAGGGTTTTGAGCGGCCCCGCGGAGATGGCGTTTACCCTGGTCCCGTCCGGTCCCAGCGCCTCGGCCAGGTAGCGGACGCAGGCCTCCAGCGCTGCCTTCGCCACCCCCATCACATTATAATTAGGGAAGACCTTTTGCGCCCCATAATAGGTCATGGTCAGCACGCTCCCCCGACGCCCCTGCATGAGAGGCGCCGCCTCCTTTACCAGAGCGACCAGGGAATAGGCGCTGATGTCAAGGGCCATGGCAAACCCCTCCCGCGTGGTGCTTAGAAAGGAACCTTTCAATTCCTCTTTGTTGGCAAAGGCGACCGAGTGCACGAGAATGTCGAGCCCGCCCCACGCCTTGCCGATCTCCTCGAACAAACTCTTTATATCCGCATCGCTGCGTACATCGCAAGGGAGAACCAGCCCTGCCCCGATGCTCTCGGCCAGAGGGTAAACCCGCTTGGCCACCGTTTCATTGGCATAGGTCAAAGCCAATTCGGCCCCTTCCTGTTTAAACGCTTTGGCAATTGCCCATGCGATGCTTTTTTCATTCGCTACGCCGAAAATTACCGCTTTTTTGCCGGACAGAAGCCCCATCAAATTCCTCCTTGGAAAAGCTGTGTTGCAGATTAACGTGCATATTAATATAGAAAATCCAGTGCAGTCCAGTTAGAATTTTGCAACAATGTAACTACCCGGCTGTTCAGGCTGAATACTGAAGCAGGCGCACGCCCCTGTGCCGCCCATACGGATCGCGCATGATTTACCCCTGACACGCTGTAGGGGCGCTGCTTGCCGCGCCCCGATTGGGCGGAGCAAGCGCCGCCCCTACCTTGATATGTTTAATCGCCGGAGTAATAAATACCGAAGCTGAAGAAAATCAATTTTTGCCAAGCAAACAGACCATTTTTGTGGTTTACTTTAGATGAAGGGGAATTACTTTCAGGGAGCCGTCATGGCTGAATCAATCGAAAAAATCCTATCGAGAAGCAGACAGTTCGTAGAACTGACTGATGTGGACGAGGTGCTGAAAGACCTTTCCCGGCTCCTGAAAAAATTGGTCAAGAGCAGTTGGATCGCGGTTTATCTCCTTGACCGGGAGAAGCGCGATTTTGCTCCGGCAAGAAGTTGCGGCCTGCCGTCCCGTTATCTGCCGCTGTTCCGGGAGATGCCGCTGGTACCCGCCAAGCTCCCCCTGTTGAAAAAGATGCTGCATAAGAAACAACATCTGCTGATAACCGATGCCGGAGAATCGGAACTCCTCACCGTCCGATTCCGGAAACTCCTGATACACCTCACACTCCTGGCGGTCCCAATGATGGTCAGGAACGAGGTGATGGGGGCGGTATTCATTGCCCGCAGCCGTAATTATCCCCCCTTCAGCAGTGAGGAAATCGCCATTATCAGGGACATGGTCTCCCACGCTGCATTGGTGGTGAGCCATATCAGGCTGTTCGACGAATCACTCGAGATGGCCGTGGAGATGGGCAAGCGGATCGACATCATCCTCACCCTCGACGAAATCAACAAGGCGATATCTTCATCCTTAAGCCATGAAAAGATCATCGAAACCGCCATACAAAGCATCGAACGGATCATCCAGTGCGAACTGATAACGGTGCTTGGAGAAGAAAAAGGCGAACTGGTCGTCACCGCCTCCCACAGCGCCGGCATTGAGATTCCGGCGGTGCTGCAAACCGGCGCCATACTCACGGGAAGCTGTCTTGCCTGCGCCGCATTCAAAAAAGGAGAAAGCCGCTATATCTCGCAACTCAGCAAGATTAAACGTCTGCATCCCCTTGACAGGGTATTGGCTAATGCGGGCATAGAATCGCTCCTGGCCATTCCCCTCGTCAGCAGGGATATGACCAAGGGGGTCCTGCTGCTGGGGAACATCCAGGGGGGCCGATTCGTCAGGGAGGATGCGTTCACCAT
Source organism: Geobacteraceae bacterium (assembly GCA_041484725.1). Classification (GTDB taxonomy): domain Bacteria; phylum Desulfobacterota; class Desulfuromonadia; order Geobacterales; family Geobacteraceae; genus JBGQDJ01. The sequence continues at coordinate 4,407 of JBGPID010000023.1, forward strand.
TGAAAAGATCGCCTCCCAGATGGCAGTGGCCCTGGAAAATGCCCATCTCTACGAGGAGATGCGGAGCCTCTTCATCAGCACCGTGACCAGCCTGGCCAACGCCATTGACGCCAAATCACCCTGGACCAAGGGGCACTCCGAACGGGTAATGCATATCTCGACCACTATCGCAAAGGAGATGGGGCTGGATGAAAGGTTGATCGAGCGGGTGAGGCTTTGCGGCCTTCTCCACGATATCGGCAAGATCGGCATTTTCGAGGCCCTTCTGGAAAAGCCGACAACCCTTTCCGAGGATGAATTCCCTCCCATGCGCCTCCATCCGGAAAAGGGGGTCACCATTCTCGCACCGATTGACCAGTTGCGGGAAGTTCTTCCCGGTATTCTCCACCACCATGAGCGGTATGACGGCACGGGGTATCCATCGGGGTTGAAAGGGGAGTCCATCCCGCTGGAAGCGCGGATCATGACGGTTGCCGATTCATTTGACGCAATGATGGCGGAACGGCCATACAAAAAGGGATATTCCCTGACCCAGGCGCTGTCTGAATTGCGCAAGAACGCCGGCAGTCAGTTCGATCCGGCGATCGTGGACTGTTTCTGCCGCTACATCGCGGATAAAATAGATGTTAAAGGAGTGAATTACGGAAGGGATGTTCAGAATCGAGGATGAGGGTGGCGCTCAAGTGGAGACGCATTGCAGGGCATCTCCTCATTTCTCTTTATCCGTACTCAAGAAGGCGGAGTGTCAGTTTCCTCGACCTGCGCTCCGGCCTCTTGCGGGGTATGATCGCTGCTTAGCAGCTCTTTCTCGATTGCGGCCAGACGCCGATCGATGTTTTGCAGGAGCAGGTGGCTGCTGTCCAGTTTCCCCTTCATGGCAAAGATCACAAAAGGAAGAATGAACCAGAGGACCACGAGGAAAAAACCGAGAATGAACAGCATCACCATCAACCCGCCGAAAATGTCGCCGAAAATTTCCATTATTACCTCGCAAAACAGGTTGATAGACTGACCCGGCCGACGTAGCCAAGGCTACTTCCCGGCCGACGTAGCCAAGGCTACTTTGGCGGAGTTTGCTGGCGGAGTTTGCTGGCGGAGGAGGCAGGCTGAAGTACAAACGCCAGGCCAACGGCATAAATTATTGAACCCGTTGCTCCTTAACCTTCAGCCTTCAGCCTTCCACCTCAACATCTAGTTGTATAAACCGCACCGGGAGAAATGTCAATCCAAGTTTGACTGCCGTTTGCTCCTTGACTCAGCGCCTGGGAAACCTCCCTTTCCAGTGCGAAAGGCCGCTAAGCCGACAGGCTAAAAATAGCTTGCTTTTTTCATTGCATTTGTTAAGATGCCTAAAAATTAGGCAAAACCACTTCCTGATAGTTTAAACCTGATGCTCAAACGGCTCACAATCGGCTCATTGACCTTGCAGAACAACCTGCTGCTGGCCCCCATGGCGGGGATCACCAACCTTCCCATGCGGCTCATGGCAAGGGAGTGCGGGGCAAGCCTCGGTTTCACCGAAATGGTCAGCGTAAACGGGCTGGTCCGGGAAGGCAAGAAAAGCTTCGAGCTGCTGCAAAGCTCACTCGCTGACCGGCCGCTCGGTATTCAGCTGTTCGGCGACGATCCAAAGCTCCTCGCTGAAGGGGCGCGGCTCGTCGAAAGTTATGGTGACCTGATCGACATCAACATGGGGTGTCCGGTCCGGAAGGTGGTCAACAGCGGCTCGGGGAGCGCCCTTTTGCGCGAGCCGGAAAGGGTGAGGGATATCATCAGGGGAGTGCGCAGCGCCACAACCCTCCCCCTGACGATCAAGATCCGGATCGGCTGGCAGACGGACGAACCGAATTTTCTGGAAATCGCCCGGATCGCCGAGGCGGAAGGATGCGATGCAATAACCCTCCACCCCCGGAGCCGTGCCCAGATGTTCGATGGGAACGCCGACTGGACGAAAATAACCGAACTGAAACAGACCGTAGGAATCCCGGTCATCGGTAGCGGTGATCTTTTCAGCGCCGCTGATATTGTCGCCATGCTGGACCAGACCGGCTGTGACGGGGTAATGGTCGCCAGAGGGGCGCTGGGATACCCCTGGATATTCAGGGAAGCGCTGGCTATACTTGCCGGCAACAAGTTGGATCCCCCCACCCCCGCGGAGAGGCTGGCGGCAAGCTTGCGTCACCTGGAGCTTGCTGTTGACCTGATGGGAGAACAGGTGGCAGTGCAGGAAATGCGCAAACACCTTTGCTGGTATGCACGCGGGTTTGCCGGCTCGGCCAGGTTCCGTAACATGGTGAACATTATCGAAGGAAAGGAAACCGTGACACAACTGCTGCACGATTTCTTCGGCAACACGGAAAACTGATATGGCTAATCACCTCAGCGAATATTATGCCAATGTCATCGACAGCGTCGGTGACGGGGTCATAGTTCTCGACCGACAGGGGATGGTGACTCTGATTAATCCGGCGGCCGAAGAGATATCCGGCATTTCCAGGCGACAGGCAAAGGGGCATCATTTCGGCGAAATCTTTGCCGGAGAAGAAACCCTCCTGGACATTGTCAATAAAACCGCGGCCACCGGCATGATCATTTCGGATTATGAAAATGTCGCCCTCACCAAGGGGGGCCACATCACGCCGGTCAGCGTCACGACCTCGCCTCTTCTCCAGGATAACGGCGAACAGATCGGGACTATTCTGGTACTGCGTGACCTGACCAGCATCAGGGACCTGGAACGGGCGGTACGGCAGGCGGACAGGCTTTCCACCCTGGGGACGCTGGCAGCCGGCCTGGCCCACGAAGTCAAAAATCCTCTCGGCGGGATCAAGGGCGCCGCGCAGCTTCTGGAGAGAGAACTCCCCGAGAGCAGCGAACTGCGCGACTATACCAGAATAATGCTCAAGGAAGTGCAGCGGGTCAATCGGATTGTCGAGGAGCTTTTGGAACTGGCATCGCCGCGCCGGCTGAAACCGTCCAAGGTCAATCTGCACAAAACCCTTGGCGATATCATGATCCTGCAGAAAAGGGCGGTGGGAAACAGGAAGATCACCTTCCAGCAGCAATTCGACCCGAGTATTCCGCCGATTCTGGGAGATGAGGCGCTGTTGATCCAACTCTTCCTGAACCTGATCAAGAACGCGGTGGAAGCGATGGGAGACACCGGCCTCATCAGGGTGACCAGCAGGGTATTGGCCGACTACAGCATGACCCAGAAGGGAGAGCGGCGGGCGCGGATGGTCGCCATCGAAATCAGCGATGACGGCCCTGGAATATGCAAGGAAGATATGGAGCACCTTTTTACCCCCTTTTTTACGACCAAACCAAATGGAACGGGGCTGGGCCTCGCAATCTGCCAAAAAATCGTCTCCGAGCACCGAGGAATGATCAAGGTCGATTCGGACCCGACAAGGGGAACTACATTCACGGTGATGCTGCCGCTGATACAGTGAAACAGGTAGAGGTATAGGTAAAGGTAAAGAAACACCTCTAAAAAAAGATTTTGATTCTCCTCTACCTTTACCTCTACCTTTACCTGTCTTTTTACCTCAACCTCAACCTTTACCTGTCTTTTCGAGGTTTTTTATGGCGCTGAACAGGATACTCGTAGCAGACGACGAAGAGAGCATGAGATGGGTCCTTTCCAAGGCCCTGCGGAAAAAGGGTTTTACCGTCGATCTGGCCAAGGACGGCGATGAAGCGCTGGCGCTGATACAGGCCGACGGCTACGACCTGGCCATTCTCGACATAAAGATGCCTGGCATCTCCGGACTCGACCTTCTGGACAGGGTGCGGGAGATAAAAAGCGACCTCCTGATGGTGATCATGACCGCCGAGGCAAGCATGAAGAACGCCGTAGAGGCCATGAAACGGGGTGCCTACGACTACATCACCAAGCCCTTCGACCTGGACGTGATCGACGCCATCGTGGAAAAGGCCAGCCGGGCCAGGGAAATGACCACCCAGGTGACACTGCTCAAGGAGGAGTTGAAGGACCGCTACCAACTGGAAAAGAACATCATCGGCAATTCCCCGGCCATGCGGGACATATACAAGATCATCGGCAAGGTGGCGCCGAGCGACGTAACCGTGCTGATCCAGGGAGAATCGGGCACCGGTAAGGAGTTGATCGCCCGGGCGATCCACTTCAACTCCCGGCGTCTGGGCAAGCCGTTCATCGCCCTGAACTGCGCAGCCATCCCCAAGGAGCTTCTGGAAAGCGAGCTGTTCGGTTTTGAAAAGGGGGCCTTCACCGGCGCGATAGAACGGAAGCTGGGGAAGTTCGAACAGGCCAACGGCGGCACCATCTTTCTCGACGAGATCGGCGACATGCCACTCGACCTGCAGTCCAAGATCCTGCGGGTCCTCCAGGAAAAGGAGATAACCAGGACCGGCGGTAATCAGAACATCCCCGTGGATTTACGGATCGTGGCGGCAACCAACCAGGATCTGGAAGAGAAAGTCCGAAGCAAAACCTTCCGGGAAGACCTCTATTACCGTCTCAACGTGGTGCCGATCCGATTGGTGCCGCTCAGGGAAAGAATGGAGGACACTCCGCTCCTTGTCGATTACTTTCTGGCAAAGATCTGCGCGGAGCTGGAAACACCGGCGAAGCGCTGCGACAACGCCGCTTACCAGCTTCTCACCCGTTATTCATGGCCGGGCAACGTGCGGGAGCTGGAAAACACCATCAAACGTGCGGTAATACTTTCCTCGGACCCGGTCCTGACCCCGGCCGACTTTCCCGGTCTGCGCATGCAGAGTGAAGGTGAGAGGGTGCAGAACGAGGTACTTTCATTGGAAGGGCTTGTCGACGTGAAGCTGAGGAGCTGCTTCACCAACATGGACAAGATGGAGAACGGTGATGTCTACACCATGGTGCTGGGACAGGTGGAACGTCCGCTGATCCGTTTCGTACTGGAAAAGACCAGGGGAAACCAGGTGCGGGCGGCCGACATCCTCGGCATCAACCGGAACACCCTGAGGAAGAAGATCCAGGAGTTGGGAATCGAACTAAAGAAAGATTAGGTAAAGGTAAAGGTAGAGGTAAAGGTAAAGAAAAACCTCAAAAAAAAATTTTGATTCTCCTCTACCTTTACCTCTACCTTTACCTGTCTTTTTCTCTACCTTAACCTGTTTCCAAGGAGGCAACATGGGAGCAATCATGGAAAAGTTTTTTCTTGACCGGAACAACGCAGTTCTCGTGGTGATCGACGTTCAGGACAAGCTCTGCCGGGCCATGGACGAAAAAGTGCTGGAGAAGCTTACCGGGAACATCGCCATCCTACAGGAGACCGCAAGGGAGCTGGGAATACCGATGGTGGCCACGGAACAGTATGTAAAGGGCATTGGCGAAACCATCTGCGCCCTGAAGGAGAAGCTTACCGAACCGGCTCTGGAGAAGATGACATTCAGCTGCTGCGGGGAGACCCCTTTCCCGGAGAGGCTCAAGGCTCTGGGGAAGAAGCAGGTCATAGTAACCGGCATGGAGGCCCATGTCTGCGTGCTCCAGACGGTGATCGAGCTTGTCGATGCGGGATACCACGTGCACCTGGTAAAGGACGCCGTCATGAGCCGGCGGAAGGAGAACTGGCAGGTGGGGATTGAAGCCGCGGTTGCCGCCGGCGCGGTGATAACCTCGACCGAAGCCGCCATGTTCCAGCTTCTGCGGGTGGCGGGGAGCGATGAATTCAAGAGGCTTTCGAAGCTGGTGAGGTGAAAAGTTTCGATAATTGCCGGATCTTGCTTAACCCCATACCCATGCTCAAAATCAATTTTTTCTCTCATGGACGCCGATTCTCCTGATCTTCGTTCTGGCCGTCTTCTATCACGCCAGCGCCCTGAAACTCGCCATATGGGGAGTGCTCTGCACCATTCTCCTGACGGCCACCGTTTTCAAGACCGACCCGGGGGTCATGGCCCTTGCCGCCATGGATGGCATACTGACCACGGCACCTCTTTTGCTGGTTGTCTACTTCGGCATTCTTCTTTCCCTGTTTCTAATTCAAAAGGGCTCTCTCCAGCGGTTGGCCGGGTGGCTGGACGCCGCCGGCAGACTGAGCCCGGTTAATCACGCCCTGCTCCTCTCCTTCGGGGTCGGCAATTTCCTTGAAGGCGCGGGAATCATCGCCGAGCCGGTTGCCGCACCGATGATCAAAGCCTCGGGCATCCGCCCGACCGCTTCCGTTGCCCTGAGCGTTATCGGTTACTCGGGTCTGATGCACCTCTCCCTGGCAGGGGTGATCGTCACCGTCCTGGCAGCGGTCACGGCGATACCCGCCCGGACTCTGGCGTGGGATCTCGGTATTCTCTCCTTTGTCCCTGTCATGCTCTTTGCACTCTCAGTCCCCTGGATCGTCCGGGTCCCCAACGGGTTCCGCAACAGTTTTCCGCTACTCATCGCCACCGGGCTTCTGGCCGCATCATCTGCGCTTCTTTCGGCTCGTTTCATCGCCGTCTCCATTGCCGGCATGCTGGCCGGCATCATCGTTGTCGCCTTTTTCTACGTGATTACACATCATCTGCCGCGTATGCAGCCTGCTCTCCTGCGGGATCTCGCCCCCTTTCTCTTTATCCTAGTTTGTCTTGCCTCGGTCAACCTTTGCCCGCCGCTGCGGCATTTCTGCCGGGAAGAATGGATCGTTACCTTTTGCCTCGTTCCCGGGCACAGCATCAGCCTGCGCCCACTGTTTGACGCCTCCCTTTATCTCTTCCTTGCCTTTCTCCTCGCCTACCGCCTCCATGCGACTGGAAAGGACAGCATCACGACGTTCTTCCGCACGAGCAGTCGCAAGGCTTCGGGAGCGGTCGCGGCCGTCGCCCTGTTCGGCGCCATGGGGCAGATCATCGCCTATTCGGGATATCGGGAAGAGTTCAACCACCTAGTACCCGGCAACAACATCCCCCTTTGCCTGGCCGATGGACTCATCTCCTGCACAGGGAGGTTCTACCCGATGTTCGCCCCGCTCCTCGGCTGGATCGGCACTTTTCTGACCGGCTACGGCATGGCATCGGTCATGCTATTCGCCAAGCTGCAGCTGCAGACGGCACAGCTGATGGGCATTTCCGCCTCACTTCTCGCCTCCTCTCTTGCGGTCGGCGCCAGCATCGGCAGCGTGTCGAGCCCCTTCAAGATCGCTCTTGCCGCCCCATTGTGCGGCGCAGAGGGGAGAGAGGGGGATATCCTGCGCAAGACTATCCCCCTCGGCCTCGCCGTTTCCTTTGCCACCGGCGTTTTCACCCTTTTGATTTCCTGGATGCAGTAGCGAGACTGCAGGAATGCCCTCACCGACGTGCAGAGGTAAGTCATGGAGATTTCGTGCGCGGGCCACCCGTTCCTGTCGGTTTACACATGTCGAGGCCAATGGCGGGAGGATCAAGGTGGAGAGCCGGCTGGGTGAGGGAACAACATTCGCGGTAATATTGCCGGTTGCGGGAAACGAGGGGTGAAGGCTCAGGATTTTGCGCCTTAATAATACCTGTGCATAAATATGTCATCATTTGCTGTGATACAGATGAAGCATCGGGCAAGTTAAGGAATCAATCATCTTCCCTGCCGATTTTGTAAAGATGCTTATGCGTTTCATTTATCTTTCTTTCAATTATTTCCAGTGTTTTAATCTCCACATTCGGCCACAAGTCATCCGGAACCAGATCTGCATCCAATATCTGATATGCATTATATCGGGCACACCCGTGCTGAATTCGTTCACAATATTTGATTTTTGTCATTTTAGCAGTAAACGGCGCTATCTGGCTTCCATATTCAATAAAAGTGCAGGTATTCAAATATTTACAATTCATGATTTTCTTCCTTTATTTCGTATTCAAATTATCGCTTGTCTTGCAGATACCTGGGTCGGGTAATTTCGCGATGGACAGATATTAAGCCCCGCTAAACAAGAACTGGTCAACCTGTATAATCATTAACCATGCCAAAACTGTTTGTACGTATTTTCAGCAAGTTATAACCCAGCCGGAGAAAATATGAACAATTGAATATGTAAACAAAGTTTACATCTATTCGCGACTATTCAGCGCAAAAGCTTGATGGATGGGGTTTGCGGAAGAATGTAAACAAAGTTTACATGTAAACTTTGTTTACAAGAAATAACCGATGGGGTTATGCAAGGGGATGGGTCTGCGGGTCAATACCGACTTCAATGTTTATGCGTTTCCATAAAATGTTTCAATATCCGGTTTGAATCTTCGGTTATGGCGATTAATTCTACGCCGAACCCTGCCGGTAAATTCTTTTTCTTATCCTTCGTACTGTTGATCCAGGCAACCCGCCCTCTGGTCTGGATAAGCGCACCGTTCTCTCCCGGAAGGGCAAAAACCAGTTCCAGCATCGTTTCCGAATCTACTTCGTAATCAGTCGCCACATAGACACCTTGCGCGCTTATATTAAGGATCTCACCGGACAGGGTCAAACCGAAAACCCTGAATTTGACCTTTGTCCTGAAAGGGACTCTGCTCTCCCTCCGGTCGATGGTCGGAACGAATTTACGCGCCATTTCCAGATAAAGAATCCGGTCGATCGGTTTAGTCATGAAATCATCACAGCCGGCCTTGTAACAAATGGTCCTGTCGTCATCCTTCCCTTCGCTTGTAATCATCACAACCGGAATCGACCGTAACAGCGGGTCTGCCTTAATCCGGGCACAGCACTCAACGCCGTTCATGTTCGGCATATGAAGGTCCATGAAAATAAGCGCCGGCAGCTCTTTTTTTGCGATCTTGAGCGCCTCGACCCCATCATTTGCAGTAAGGATATGCACCGAGGAGCGCTTCAAAAACATCCGCTGCAAGTCCAGAAACATTACCACGTCATCTACGATGAGCACTTTCGGCGTCATGGGATATCCATATCCTTTCACCCTTGAATAGCGATTAGCGGTTAGTGTTTTCTATCAGCTATACGCTATAAGCCAATCTGCTTTACGGTGTCGTCAGCCTTTTGGCGACAATATCATGGTTGAGCCAGAAAACCGGGGCAGAAGAGTCCCACATAGTGTCGAGCATCAGTTTCCCCACCGCCGTGAATACTGCACGGGAGAGGACTGCGCAGACGATTTCCTTGGGATTTCGATTCATTTCCAGCAGACGGGCGGAACAGTTCAGCATCAATTCCGCCTGCTCCGCAGTGTTGTGGTGAGGCCAGGTCTCAAAGTTCCTGAAATCGGTCAGAATAGGCGCAGCCAGGTACTCGTCGGCCTCCGCAAGTAACGACTCCAACGATGCGTCATCCCGCAAAAGTCTCCGGCACTCTTCCCTGATAGCAAAGGCCATGCCGCCCCCCCCTTCCCTTTCAAGGGCAGCCAGCAGAGGATAAAGGGAGTTTTCCACCCCCATGAAGAGAGCGCTGGAGTTGGTCTGTATTTCCGGCGAGTTGAAAACAGTTGCCGCTGCTCCCCGGCTCCGGGCAGCCAGCGCGGCATCTTCCAGGCGGATCTTGGACCACCCCGGCAGATACGGGATATAGGACTGCCAGGTATATGAGCCGTTAATGAGCACTTCACAGCCATGGTAGCCGTATGCCGCATAGGCGACCTTACCCCCCCGTGCCGTTATCCCGGCGCGGGCTGATTCCGTGGCGTCGATCAGGTAGCCGAAGGTATCGGCAGTCACCTCGTCAAAGCTGATCTTGCTGAGGCGCCCCAGATCGGAATTCCAGAATCTATCCGAAGAGAGAAAACGATCTCCCTGCCCCTTGAAAATCCGGTTAAAAAGGGGCATGAATACCCGGGCGCGGGGGACCCCGCCGGCCATGCAATGGACGAACAAAAGATTTGCCCCGGCAGGGATCAGCTTCTTAAGCTCAGCCGCAACCGCCGCCAGATTGGCCGTAAACCGCATGATTCCCTGTTGCCGGGATTGTTCGATGCACTCCCAGTCGAGCCGAATCCCTTCCAGTTCGTCCGGTTTAACCCCCTTGAGACGGTCGATCGTTGTCAGACCGCTCTTATCCGGCTCCATATCGAAACCGGCTTCAATGGGGATGTTAATGATCCGCCCTCCCAGTAGCGCCTCGGCCTCGTCCAACTCCTCGGGATTAAGCGGTCTGAGGGAACCGTCACCCTCCCTGCGACCCATGGTGGTGCCGATAATGGCCATCCCCCGCCTCTTCGCCTCATCGACAATGCCATTGGCGTAACCGCGGCCGAAAAGCTCTCCGCAGAGCACCAGCAGATCACCCTGCTTATAACCGGCAGCCCCTGGCAGCCGCCTCATTGGATTGTAGGTAGTCATGTTTTGCTCTTCCGTATAAATTGATGGATACTTGCAAGCTTATCATAGAATGCAAAATCCGAAACCCTGATAGCGAAATTACATACCATCCGGAATTCAAACAGTTGAATATAAACATTCGGGATTGTTTAGATTTAGTCTTTGGAGTTTCGGATTTATCCTGTATATTTGGCAGGTTAATAGGTATTACTTAAACCAATTCTTCACAAATCAAACGAATTCGTCAACAGCGGTCCCCTCGCCGAAACAGACCCCCCGCTTGGAACTCCTGATGAAGTCGATAAGCTCCCGGACATCCTCGGTCATTTCCACCTCGGTCTCGACCTGCTCCAGGGCATTCTGCATGTTGAGGCCCCCTCGAAAGAGGATGAGGTAGGCATTCTTCAGCGCCCGTACCCTCTTAGCATCGAAACCGTTCCTGCGCAATCCTATCAGGTTGAGGCTTTTCACCGTATGTGTATCATCACTTATGCAGAAGGGAGGAACGTCCCGCGAGGTGCGCGAAAGCCCGCGCATCATGGCGAGCCGGCCGATGCGGCAGAACTGGTGGACCACGCAGTTACCGGAAATAAAGGCCCGGTCCGCCACGCTCACATGGCCGGCCAGAAGCGCCCCTCCGGCCAGGATAATGTTGTTGCCCAGCTCACAGTTGTGGGCCACATGGGACTGAATCAAGAAAAAATTGTTGTCGCCAATGACAGTAGAGGTCCCCGCACGATTGCCCCGATGGATGGTGGCGTATTCGCGGATGATGTTGCCGTTGCCAATCACCGTGTAGCTCTCTTCACCCAAGTAGCCGATATCCTGCGGTTCATGCCCCACAATGGCCCCGTAATGTATCACATTGCCGCTGCCGATGGTAGTCCATGGCCCGATCACGGCATTGGCCATGACCCTGGTGCCGCTGCCAATAACGGATTGGTCGCCGACAATAACGTTCGGACCGATCTCCGCATCCTCCGCAATTATGGCGGTAGGGCTGATATGCGCTGTTGGATCTATCATATGCACCTCTCAAAATCAGGCCGAAGGTGAAAGGCAGAAGGTTTAAAATCCCTTCAGTCTTCAGCCTTCAGCCTGTTAATAATCATTCCTCTGGCTCTGGTTCTCGAACCTTGTATGTTCACCCAGAAAAGTCAGGTTTATTGAACCGATCGGACCATTGCGCTGCTTGCCGATATTGATCTCGGCATTCCGCTCATGGTTATCGTCACAGTTTAAGTCCCGGTTCTTGCACTTTTCACAGTAGACCGCCTCACGGTAAACAAACATGATCACGTCCGCATCCTGTTCAATGGCCCCTGATTCGCGCAGATCGCTCATCATCGGGCGTTTGTCGGTACGGCTCTCCAGCCCGCGGTTCAGTTGGGAAAGGGCCACTACCGGCACATCCAGCTCCTTGGCCAGGGCCTTGAGGGAACGGGATATTTCGGAGATCTCCTGCTGACGTGATTCGGGATTGGAACCGCCGCGCATCAACTGAAGATAGTCGACTATGATCATCCCCACATTGTGCTCCGCTTTGAGGCGACGGCACTTGGCGCGCATCTCCAGAACCGAAATGGCCGGGGAATCATCGATGAAGATTTTTGCCTCATGAAGCTTACCTGCGCCACGGGCAAGTTTTTCCCAGTCGTTGTCAATCAGATGGCCTGTGCGCAGCCTGCTCGCATCTATCCGCGCTTCGGAACAGAGGAGCCGGGTCAC
>JBGPID010000024.1:0-15680 GCA_041484725.1 Geobacteraceae bacterium
GTACATGCGGCCGATCCCGGTCGGCGCCAGCACGGCCATGCTCTTCTCACTTCTTATCGCCTTAACCGTCACCCCCTACTACTCCTACCGCTTCATGAAGGGGCAATCCCACGCGGACAGCGAGGCCGAGCCGGCGGAGTCGAGGCTGACCATCTTCTACCGGAAGGTAATGGGGGCGCTCCTGCACCGTAAACCGGTTCGCTACGGCTTTCTCACCGGGGTGGTGATACTCCTCCTCCTCTCCTGCTCCCTTGTCTGGTTCAAGCTGGTGACGGTCAAGATGCTCCCTTTCGACAACAAGAGCGAACTGCAGGTGATCGTCGATGCGCCCGACGGCACACCCCTCGAGAATACGGCGAGAATAACCGCGGAAATGGGGGACGCCCTGCGCAAGGTACCGGAAGTGACCGATTTCGAAAGCTACGTGGGGATCAGCGCGCCGTACAATTTCAACGGCCTGGTTCGTCACTACTATCTGCGCAAGGGGTCGAACCTGGCCGATATCCAGGTGAACTTCGTCGGCAGGTCGGAACGCTCCGCCCAGTCCCATGATATTGCCAAGCGGATACGCCCCGCGCTCAAGGCAATCGCCGACCGCTACGGTGCACGGGTTAAAGTGGCGGAGATCCCCCCCGGTCCGCCGGTCCTCTCTACCCTGGTCGCAGAGATCTACGGGCCGGACCAGGAAACAAGGCTCGCCATTGCGGCACAGGTGAAGGATATCTTCAAGAAAACAGCCGGCGTGGTGGACGTGGACTGGTATGTGGAGGACAACCAGAACAGCTACACCTTTGCGGTCGACAAGGAGAAGGCGGCGCTGAACGGCATCGCCACCACCGATGTGGCGAAGACCCTGGCCATCGCCCTGGGGGGGATGGATGCGGGCCTTCTCCATAAACCTGAAGAAAACGAGCCAATGCCCATCAATCTGCGGCTGCCGGTGGCGGGGCGCAGCTCCGTAGCCGATCTGGCCTCAGTTTACGTACCGTCGCCCAATGGAAACGTCCCCCTCTCCCAGTTGGTCAATGTGGTGCCGGGCACTGAGGAGAAGAGCCTCTACCGGAAAAACCTGAAGAACGTTATTTACGTGATCGGTGACGTGGCGGGGGTGATCGAGGCCCCGGTCTATGCCATCCTCAACATGCAGAAGGAGATAGACAAGATTCCCATCCCCGGCGGCTTTCACATCGAGCAGCTGGCGTCCCATCAGCCCTGGAGCGAGGAGAAACCGGCCATCAAGTGGGACGGCGAGTGGCACATCACATACGAGGTATTCCGCGACCTGGGGCTTGCCTTTGCCGCGGTCATGGTCCTCATCTATATACTCGTGGTGGCCTGGTTCAGGGACTTCACTACCCCTCTGGTGATCATGGCCCCGATCCCGCTCACCCTAATCGGCATCCTGCCGGGGCACGCCCTGGCAGGCGCATTCTTCACCGCCACGAGCATGATCGGCTTCATCGCCCTGGCGGGGATAATCGTCAGGAATTCAATCATCCTGATAGATTTCGCCGAACTCCGCCGTCGGGAGGGGATGCACCTCGATGAGGCGATCATCGACGCCGGCGCGGTCCGCTTCCGTCCCATGCTCCTTACCGGGGCTGCGGTGGTGGTAGGCAGTTTTGTCATCGTCTTCGACCCGATCTTCCAGGGGCTCGCTCTGGCGATGATGTGCGGCGAGATCGCCTCCACGACGCTGTCGAGAATCACTATTCCGGTTTTGTATTATATGGTGCAGGCGTGGAAGGAGAAGAAAAGGGTGAAGAGTGAAGAGTGAAGTGCAAAATGAGATTTTGTGGGGGCGAGGCGTGACTTGCCCGTATCGGGAAGTATCGCCTCGATCAGCTTACCCTTGTTCTCCGGCCGCCGGTCACAACCCCGCCGACCAGGATATCGACCTTTCCGTCGTTGTCCGCCCAGATCTCCTTGGCGGTGGTCCGCCGGTGCAACATCATGTGACCAACTGGCTGCTACAACACGGTGGCGTTCAACGATTCCAGGTCAGGCGCATGGCGCCTGTAACTCAGTAACTTATTCTTGCCTCGTAACCTCCGCATCAAAACGGCTTGCGAACATTATGTTCTCTCTTGCGGCAATGCTCGTAACCGATTATACACTTGACTCGAAATCCACATTGTAACAAGTTTCTGAAAATCTGCCTCGTTCATGAAACGGGCAAATATTTCCTCATTCTGCTCCATACGTTCAATAAAGAACGTTTCCAGCAAGTTAGTGAACACCAAAGAGAATTTATCTTCCGGATTAACAGTAGCGGCTTGCCTTAATCCCTCATCCAACATTGCAGCCTCGATTATTTGGTCAAAAAAGAGCTGGTCAGCATCATTGAAATCGGTCCCGAAACGTTCGTTTATCAAATCTATCAAGCGGGACAGAGGTACTGGCGATTCTCGAACCATCCCAGTCCCCACCTCTACAGGTCCATCCAGCGGCCTGACATAACCTTCTTTCAGACTGATAGAACCTTCGCTGATTTTTTGCAGACGGTAGTATTCCAGGCGAACATCATCGTCAAAAGAGTATTGCGGACCGGATTTCCGTTTTGGCAGTTTAGGAGAAAGGTGACGAAGGAAGGTGAAAAGCTTTTCCAGGTCTGAATCCTGATACGGTATAATCTGGGAAAGGAAGGCATACAAGTTGCGGAAGGAAGCAAGCTTGCTCCGCCAAAGTTCAGCCTCTTCTTCATTTTCGTCCAACAACACTTTGAAACGATCTACGGCAGGATCGAGGGTCGCATTCATGGTCTGATGATCCGCTGCACTCTGGCGCTGTTTCGGCTTAAAATAGACTTCACAAAACCTTTCAACTTCTTCTCGGAGATATACTCCGGACGCGTCGAGTTCGCCTTTTAATTCATACATGTGGGCCGGATCGACTTCTTCACCCATTTCAGCCCCTTCGTAGTACTGCCTGAACGCCTCCTGAATCTCCGCCCGGTCGTTCACAAAGTCGAGAACGAAAGTGTCCTCCTTTAGCGGGTGTGTACGATTGAGACGCGAGAGGGTCTGTACTGCCTGAATGCCTGCCAATCGCTTATCAACATACATTGAATGAAGAAGCGGCTGGTCGAAGCCGGTCTGGTATTTCTCTGCTACCAATAACACTTGGTATTCCGACGTGTCGAACCTTTCCGGTAACTCCTTTTCCCGTATGCCATTATTCATTCCCTCTTCGGTATAGCTGATACCTTTCAACTTGTGATCCAGCACTGTGCCGGAGAAGGCCACCAGTGACTTGATAGGATAACCTTTTCCATTTATGTATTTGTCGAAGCTCTGCTTGTAACGTACCGCCTCCAAACGCGAGCCGGTTACAACCATTGCCTTAGCCTTGCCGCCGATCTTGTGGCTGGTAACGGCATGAAAATGCTCTACCATTACCTCGGTCTTTTGAGCAATGTTATGAGGATGGAGTTTGAGGAATCGCGCCAGCGCCAGCGCAGCCTTCTTCCTCTCAACATTAGGGTCTTCCTTGCTTGTTTGAATCAGTTTGAAATACGTATTGTAGGTGGTGTAGTACTTCAAAACGTCGAGAATGAAACCTTCCTCTATGGCCTGGCGCATGGTGTAACGATGGAATGGATCACCGTTGCGCCCGAAGACAGCAAATGTCTTGTATTTTGGCGTGGCAGTAAAGGCAAAGAAGCTAAGGTTTGCTTGTTTGCCCCGTTTGGCCATGCTGCGGAACAACTCCTCCAGCTTCTCCTGCCCTTCCTCTGCTGCCTGCCGTTCAGCCTCTTGTCGCAGGTCCTCGCCTCCGAGCACTCCTTTCAACTCCGTAGCGGTTTCACCGCCCTGAGAGCTGTGGGCCTCGTCAATGATCACTGCGTAGCGTCGAGTCGTCAACGTTCCGGTGCCACTCTCGCCGCGCTCCTCGGCCATCTTGAACAGTTGTCGAGAAACGAAAGGGAACTTCTGGAGTGTCGTAATGATAATCGGCACCGAGTTTTCCAGTGCCTCGGCAAGCTGTCGCGAGCTTTCGTCGATCTTCTGCACCACCCCGCGCTTATGCTCGAACTGGTAGATAGTGTCCTGTAACTGCTTGTCCAGTACCACCCGGTCGGTAATGACGATCACAGAGTCGTAAACCCGCTGATTCTGTGAATCATGCAGCGACGAAAGGCGATGGGCAAGCCAACCGATGGTATTGCTTTTGCCGCTCCCCGCCGAGTGTTCCACCAGATAGTTTTGTCCCACTCCCTCATTTCGAGCTGCATCCACCAGCCCACGCACCGCCTGGAGCTGATGGTAGCGCGGGAAAATCATGGCCTCCTTCTTTATCTTGCGTCCGTCTTCCGTGCGCTTCTCCTCAATTTGCAGGTGAATGAATCGGGACAACAAATCAAGCAGACTATCGCGCTGTAACACCTCTTCCCACAGATAGGCGGTGCGGTAAGTGCGCCCTGCCGGGTCGGCCGGGTTCCCCGCGCCATCGTCGTGGCCACGGTTGAACGGGAGGAAGTATGTTGCCGTTCCAGCCAGCCGCGTAGTCATGAACACCGATTCGGTATCCACGGCAAAATGAACCAGCGTCCTCCGTTTGAAATTGAAGATCACTTCGCGCGGATCACGGTCATGACGATACTGATGCTTGGCGTTGTCTATTGTCTGATTAGTCAGCGGGTTCTTCAGTTCCAGCGTTGCGATAGGGATACCGTTAAGACTCAGGGTTACATCGAGGGACTTTTCAGAGCGGGTGGAGAAGTGGAGTTGCCGGGTAATGCCGACACGATTGGCTTTGTAGCGTTCTTCCAGTTCCGGGTTCAGTTCATGTGCTGCCTTGAAAAACGCCACGCGCAGGGTTCGGCCGTAGCATTTGAAGCCATGTCTCAACGTCGCCAATGAGCCGTTGACGTCCATCCATTTGCACAGGTCGCCGATGATCTGCTCGCCGGTCCGCTCCCCGTGCAAAGACTCCAGCTTGGACCACTCCTTTGATTGAGTTTCGCGGATGAAGGACAATACTGTTTCCGGGAAAACGGCGCGGTCGCGGTCGAAGCTATCAGGTGCGATGCTGACATAATTGTGCGCCAACAGGTGTGACTCGATGACGGTTTCAAAGGCGGCTTCGTGCGTCTGTGTCATTGCGCTGCTCCCAGGACAAACCTTGCCCTCTCATGGCGGAGCATCTCGAATGGTGTCATGCACTTTATGCCGAGTCCGATACACGCATTGGGTATCTTGATCTTCTTCGTTGAGTAGGACGCAATCTCATGGGTGACAACTACGTGTCCATGCGCGAGCGCGTGAGCCACCAGGTAATAATCAGCGACTTGGAGAAAGGTGTTTACGGCGGCGGGTTCATAGTTTTGACTCGTAGCCCAGGTGCTTACTGAACCGAGAGTCGGCAGCATCGCGGCATCCGGCTTGAGGAAGAAGCCCGGTCCACGCTGCGCGGCCCAGTCGGCAAGTTCATCGGCTCCCGCATCAATCTCGTCGCCGACTTTCTCAATGCTGAAAAGATGTTTCGCCGCATTGTTTGCGATAAGCCAATCCCAGAAAGCGGGACAAAAATCGAGGCCATAGTGCAGGTTCTTCGCTTGCATGAATACATTTGCGTCGAGCAAATAAGTCATCAGGCCACCCCCAGGCTGTGACCCAGTTCGTGGAAGGTCGCGAGCTTGGAGAAACCTAACAGCCGGAAGGCGTCGCGATGCAGCGTCTGTCCCTCGAACGTACTGACAACCAGAGCGCGGGCAAAGCGCTTGCTGACCCGCGCCGCCTGCGTCAGATAGAAGTTGCCGCCGCTGCCCGCGGGAATGGACCGCAGATGTTCGAGTTCTTCGTTATATGCTCTCCAGAGTTGCTGCTGCGTGATGCCGCCGGCATCATGGATTCGGCGGAGGACGACCAGAGTGCTGACCTTGAAACGCTTTGCCAGGCGGTTGCTTTCGTCACGCAGAGGATTGCTCTTCCGATACTCATCCCTTAGGACGGAGAGCGGCACAAGGAGTTCGGCGGCAACCCGGTTGCACCAGCGCTCGACCTCGTGTTCAGGTGTCCGCACCGCCTGCGAGTCGGAAACAGCGGACAGGCCAAGCCAGATATGGGCCAGTTCATGGGCGAGCGTAAACATCTGGGCTGCCTTGGTGTCCGAGCCGTTGATGAAAACCAGCGGCGCCAGTTCGTCTGCCAGGGCAAAGCCACGGAACTCCTGCGGATCGAGCTTGCGCCTGTTGTTGCTCCCCACTACGCCGCTTACCATCACGAGGACGCCCAGTGCGTCCGCCTGTTCTATGAAACGCCGCAACGCGTCGGTCCAGGTGGGCATTTTGCGACGTTCTTCAAGATCAAACCCCAGTGTATGCCGAATGTTCTCCGCCGTGGCTTCGATATCGCTTGTCACGTCCGCGGAGCCTGAGAATTTTAGCGGCGCATCACCCATGGATCGCGCAAAGTCGCGATACCACTCCTGGCGCTGCTGGCAAATATAGATCGTGTCGAGCAGATCCGGGCTCGGGCGTCCCATATGCTTGATATCGACAGTTCGAAAGTCCGGAATCGGAACACGCTCAATAGGGGGCTCCGGTAGGAAAAGAAAGCCGACGGGTGTATGCGTTGCTTTTGCGAAGCTCTCCAGTTGCTTCAGGGTCGGACTTGCCGCGCCCAGCTCCCAGAGTTCAAGCTTGGGGAAGCGTCCACGCAGACTAGCGAAGCTTTGTCCGGACCGCTCGCAAGCCCAACGGAGAAGATCGGGCTTCACATTTACGCAGTTCATGTGCATGCCTCCCTAATGTCAATCTTACCCGTAACCGCCGCTGAAATCAATGCCGCACGGCGCTCCTTCAATAAACCTATGGTCTTTTCCGCCGACTTCCGTAAAGCATCCAGCTTTGCTGTTTCGATGGCAATATGCGCTACGATAGCCCGTTGCTCCTCTATTGGTGGAACCGGCATCCAGATTTCAAAGAACCCTTCCGGGTACAGCCTTAACCTCGATGACCAGACACCTTTTGAGTAACGTATGGCTTCTTGAGCAAATATCGGCATTCTTACGAGATAGTCCACGTAGGACGGTTCAAGTCTGTTGCACGGCTCATAGACATTATATGCGGGGCTTACTATACCTCGTTGAGGCGATACTCCCATAGCTCCCATCCAGGCCCAGAGTGTATTAATGACCAAATCGTTACGCTCACAAATCTTACATCCTTCTTGGCTTTCAGCTTTGAACATATTGACGTTTTTCTCCGCACGAGTCGTAACACCCGTGAGATGGGAAACGGTCATCAGTTCTTCATCGCCAAACTCGGAACGAATATCGCGTTCGTTGAACAACCACTTTGACCGCTCAATTTCCCAATGCTCCGGGATCTCTCCAAGCCACGAAACACCAGAATCCTTGAGCTTTACCTTTGGATTAATACCTTGTGTAACAGCGGATGTAATGAGGGTGCGACGCTTTTCGGAGAGCAGTTCGAGGAGGTTTTCCTTTGCGGCCAGCAGGGTATCTAGGCGAGCGGTTTCGCCGTCGAGAAAGTCGGCCATAACAACCTGGTTTTCCAATGAGGGAACTAAGATTTCTTTTTCATAGGCGTTTTCTCTGTTTAAACCGGGAACTGCCGCTTCACTAGAACCTACGTCAAGACCAAGAGTTTGGAGAAGATAATAAAGCCATCGGAGGTGATTGTTTGTTGTTGTTTTGTCAATTACAAAAGTCGTATCCGATGCGAAGCAAGGTTCATCACTCCAATTGACTTTACCGTATGAACCTTTTCTCCCAACGATTATCACAGGTGCTGAAGTGTTCGACCTCACGCATGTGGCATAAGGGCCGTTTGATCCGAATACTTTGATGATACCATCGCCCTGTTCGCCTGAAGCGATAGTTTCTCCGTATCCAAACCGTGCTGCATATTTCAGGCGCATATCTTTGAAACTCACGCCGTCACCTCACGCAACAACTGCACAATCTCCTCTTCCGCCCGCTTCAAATCCGCATCGATGTCCGCCAGTGACCTGGGCGGGGTATAGGTGTAAAAGTGACGGTTAAAGTTGATCTCGTAGCCGACTTTGGTCTTGTCGTGGTCGATCCAGGCGTCCGGGACATGGGGGAGGACTTCGCGCTTGAAGTAGGACGAGATATCCTCCTTCAGTGGTACGTTTTCAAAGTCGCGCAGTTTGGGATCGGCCTCATACTTGGCCGTTGATCCTTTCTTGGAGGATTTAACCGGTTGCGCCTCCGGGCAGGTCTCAGTGAAGACATCACGGAAAGATTTCTTTTCCGGTTCTTTCCAATTGGTGTCGCGCTTCTTCAGCACTTTCTTTACACTATCCCAGACAGTGTTCCAGTCCAGGCTCGCTTCACGCCCGATGTTCTTATCAATTGACTGCATATCATCCAAAAGATGCGGGCTACCATCAAGAAACAGCTCCCTGCGTTCTGGCGTAATCCGAAACTTGAGGCGCAACGGTCGTTCAATGGTAAGGCGAGAATAACCAAAATCGGCGTTATCGAAAACTTTGCTGGTTTCCGTCTCCGGCAGATTGCCATACTCTTTGACAATGGCATCTATATCATTATGGGAAAGTTCTCGTCTCTTGTCACCCAAAGCTCGACGCAACGGCGCCCATCGACTACGGGCGTCGAGAAGCTGAATCTTTCCTTTGCGATTTGCATTCTTTCGATTGGTAACGATCCAGACATAGGTGCCAATCCCGGTGTTGTAGAACATTTGCTCCGGCAGGGCAACGACCGCCTCCAGCCAATCGTTCTCGATGATCCACTTACGAATCTCGCTCTCTCCGGAGCCGGCGCCGCCGGTAAAGAGCGGCGAACCGCTGAAAACAATGGCCAGACGTGAGCCGTGTTTTTGCTGCTTGGGCAATACAGGCTCGAACTTGCTGATCATGTGCTGGAGAAAGAGGAGCGCCCCATCATTGACCCTTGGCGTTCCAGCGCCGAAACGGCCTCCGAACCCCAGTTTTTCACTTTCACGCTGAATTTCCTTCTGCTGCTTCTTCCAGTCCACGCCAAAGGGGGGATTTGAGAGAAAATAGTCGAACCTGTCATCACTGAACTGATCGTCTATGAAGCTGTCGCCGAAGCGGACATTGTCTCCGCCGCCATTGTGATCGACTTGTTTCATGAGCATGTCGGATGCGGCAGTGGCAAAGGCCCGCTTGTTGTAGTCCTGGCCATAGACGTAAAGCCTGGCCTCCCTGTGGTGCTCTCGCAGGTAGTTTTGCGCCTCGGCCAGCATGCCGCCGGTTCCGCAGGCGGGGTCAAGGAGTTTGCGCACTGTTCCGGGCGTGGCAAGCAGCTCATCGTCATTGATGAACAACAGGTTGACCATAAGCCGGATGACTTCACGCGGGGTGAAATGATCCCCGGCGGTTTCATTGGCAAGTTCGTTGAATCTACGGATGAGATTCTCGAAGAGCAGCCCCATATCCTCATTCTTCACTACGTTAGGATGCAGATCAATCTCGCAGAAATTGGAAACGACCAGGTATAGGATATTCGCCTCGCGCATCTTCTCTATCTCGTTGCCAAACTCGAAATAGTCGAAAATCCGACGAACGTTGGCTGAGAAGCCGTTGATGTAGCTGACAAGGTGCTTGTCGATATGGTCGGGGTCGCCTTTGAGTTTTTCGAATGTAAGCGGTGAATGGTTGTGGAAGCGCTGCCCGGCAGCATTGTTCAGCAGCTTGTCGAGTGCGTCGTCCCCCAGCTTGCCTCCTTTGCGTCGCTCATGTTCGGCCAGCACCTTCGCCTTTGTGGGTTCAAGTACACAGTCAAAACGACGAAGCACCGTCAAGGGAAGCATGACCCGCTCATACTGAGGCGGACGGTACGGCCCACGCAGAAGGTCTGCAATATTCCAAATGAAATTGGCTAATTCGTGGTGGTTCATAAAGAACAAGCCTTTCCTGATTTGCTTAACCAGAGAGTGTTACTATAAAAATGCAAAAGCCGCCCGTCAGCATTACACAGACAAAGGCGGCTTTCACCAATATTTCCCAAGGGCACAGAGCCCATTCCCCTCTCCCTAAAACATCGTAAAATTAAGCAATTTCAATACACCTTTTCCAGGTTGAAGTCAACGGGAAAGGGAAAAGAGCAGTGGGCCAGGGAACTGGGAAACTTGAAGGATGAAGGGAAACAGTGAAGAAGGATGGGTGAAGGGTGAAGTGCAAAAGAAGATTTTGAGGGGCGAGGCATGACTTGCCCATTTATGGGAAGGGCAAGTCATGTCATTTATCGGTCAATCAAGCTGAAACAGCGCCGTGGAAAGGTAGCGCTCGCCCGTATCGGGAAGGACCACCACGATCAGCTTTCCCTTGTTCTCCGGCCTCCTGGCGATCTGCAGGGCGGCAAAGGCCGCCGCGCCGGAGGAGATGCCGACTAGGAGACCTTCTTCCTTGGCCAGTTGCTGGCCGGTCGCAAAGGCCTCCTCGTTCCTGACCTTGAACACCTCGTCGATGATGCCCGTGTTCAGCACATCGGGTACGAAGCCGGCGCCGATCCCCTGGATCTTGTGCGGGCCGGGAGCGCCGCCGGAGATGACCGGAGAGTCCAGCGGCTCCACTGCCACCACCTTGAAGCCGGGCTTGCGCCCCTTTATGACCTCGCCGACCCCGGTAAGGGTGCCGCCAGTCCCCACCCCGCTGACCAGGATATCTACCTTACCATCAGTGTCCGCCCAGATCTCCTCGGCGGTGGTCTGCCGGTGTATTTCCGGATTGGCCGGGTTCTTGAACTGCTGCGGTACGAATGAGTTTGGGGTCTGGGCCGCCAGTTCATCCGCCTTCTCTATCGCACCCTTCATCCCTTTGGCGCCCGGGGTCAGGACCAGTTCCGCGCCGTACGCCTTGAGGAGGGTGCGCCGCTCAACGCTCATGGTGTCGGGCATGGTGAGGATCAGCCGGTATCCCCTGACCGCCGCCACGAAGGCAAGGGCAATCCCGGTGTTGCCGCTGGTCGGCTCGATGATCACCGAATCCTTTTTGAGCAGCCCTTTCTCCTCGGCATCCTTGATCATCGCGAAGCCGATCCGGTCCTTGACGCTTCCGCCGGGATTGAATGACTCCAGTTTCACCACCACATCCGCCTCCAACTCCTTCGTTATCCGGTTAAGCCGGAGAAGAGGGGTCCTGCCGATCAGGTCGGTCAGATTGTCCGCTATCTTGGCCATGGTTTTACTACCTCCTTTTAAAGTATATTTTGTGAGCCATAAATACAAGCTAACCACTTTGACAACACATATACTCTAATTTTACTATTCATGTCAAGTATAATATTTTAAAGTCTATAGTCTAAGTAGAATAGCGTAAGGTGTTTAAGTTTACCAAATCTCAAACGCACCTTACATATCCCCCCTTGAATACCAGCCAGAATCAGAAGCGGTACCCGACACCAACGCCAAAGACATGGGGATTCAAATCTACTCTGTATTTATCGGTGCCTAATCGGAACTTGGTGTCCGCATTCAGAAACTTATAATCAAGGTTAAAGTATAAATTGTCTTTAATAGCTATGTCCACCCCGGTCTGTGCCGCCCAGCCAACACTTTGATCAACACTGAAATTAGAGCCATTGGCCATTTTGGGACTGAACGGGAAGGTAAGTTCAATACCGCCGCCTATGTATGGACTGACCTTTGCGAATGGAAACGGGTGATATTTAACCGTGATGCTTGGAGGGAGAAGCCAGGTTGAACCTACAACACTTCCATTGAGTATTATTTCGTGGCGGGTGACACCAGCAATCAGTTCGGCGGAAATGTAATGGGTGAAATAATATTCCAGATCCAGTTCACCGGTGACGTTATTGGTTATCTCCAGATTATTCGGGCTCAAGCTGTTGTGGAAGTCTTCGGTGGGCATCACATAGAGCGTTCTAAGCCGCACCACATAGTGCTTTAAAACGTCTTCGTCGGCCCGAGCGATTGCGGTGAAACCCAAATTCAGTACGATAAACAGGAACAGCATACGAGATACATTCTTCATAAGGTTACTCCTTTCAAATGGTTATTGACGGAATTGACTTCCAAGATTAAGCACTTTCCCTAAATTTGCCCTTGCCAATTAGCACCTTAACGAGACTAATGACTTGCCTGCGAATAGATACCCGATGTTCTTTACCATCATTTCCCTCCTTTGTTTTTTGCCTCACATCTGAGAAAGGCCAATTTCATACTCAATAAAAAAAGGCCAGGGATTGCCGCCTTATGCGGTCAATCCCTGGCCTCCGGTATTTCCGGTCAGCCAGTACCGGATAAATACCCGGTAAGTTGACTAATGCTTTTAAATAGCTTTGTCTATCTATTAAATAGACTAATAGCAATAAAAAAATGTGTCAAGACTTTTCTCATATACCTCCACCCCTGTTGATGATGCCGGTCTCCAGTTCGAGGATCATGTCCCCCCAGCCCCGTGCCCAGTTCTTCAGTTCTTCCGGGGAAAGCGGGCGCGGCAGGAAAGTCTCGCGGTTCTCGATGATCTGGCGCGCCAGGCGCCGGTAAATATAGGCATGGTTGGAGAGGGGTGCGGCTTCAATCACACTCTGGCTGTATAAGGCACTCTGCATAACCACCAGCGATCTCGGCACGGTTCCCGTAATGCGTGTGCTGGTTTTCTGGGCAAAATCGGCCATGATTGTTTCGGCAAAGGGCGAAGTCAGACCGTTGGCGATAATCCCGCCGAGCCTTGCCCCTGTTGCGGCGTGACGGGAAATGACCCTTAAGAAATTGTTGGCGGAGAAGAGCGACGTAAAGTCCGCCGAACTGACGATGAAAACTCTTTCCGCGATATCTGTAAGCAGCGTCCCGGCAATGCCGCTGCAAACCGCTTCACCAGAAATGTCATAGATGACGATTTCGGGATTGTGCTTCTCAACGAAACTCCGCTCCTTGAGGAACTCGAGCACCGCGACAGAGCCATGCCCCGTGCACGCCAACTCCGGAGAGGGAAGGCCGGTCTCCATGCAGAACACCCCCTTGAAGCCGCGCACGATTATATCGTCCATTGCCGCATCTCCCGTTTCTCTCACCGCGTCGAGGACCGTCCGGATTGCCCGGTCTCCCCTTAAGACACCTGTGGAATCATGACTGGCGTCAAAGCCGACCTGTAAGACCCGGTGTCCGTCCTCGGCCAGTGCAACGCTTAGGTTGGCGGCGGTGGTTGATGTCCCGACCCCTCCTTTGCCATATAATGCTATGTGCTGGACAGGCATCGCACTCCTTTCCTTTCAGCAGGCTCAATAATCTCACCAATTCATTTTCTGTGAAACGGATTATTTGAGCCTGATCTTCTCGCTCTTGTCGATCTGGATCACCCGGCTGTCCTGGATTACGAGGGTTACAGTGCCGTAGCGGATTTCCCGTAGCGCCTCGCGTACTTTTTGCTCCAGTTCCCTGCTCCACTGTTCCTTGTATTCCGGTGCGAATGCCTTTTGCATTGTTGGACTCCTTCTCTCGTGCAGCGAACGGAACATGCCTTACCTAGTCAAATATTGTAATCCTCGAGAAAGACCCGCATATTCCTGGGGCGCACGAAAACCTTCTCCCCTTCCTGCAGGCCCAGCTCCCGGTAACGCTCGCGGGTCAATACCGCCTCGATCAGCTCCAGCGTGTCGAGTCGTTCCAGCTCCAGGCGGGCAACGGCGCCTGCCCCCTGAATGAAACGGATCCGCGCCTCGATCTCCTCCTGGCTGCTCCGCAACCTGTTGATCTCGATGTCATATGGCCGCACATAGGCGACAGCGGGACCAGCCGCAGCCTCCTCAAATTCCGGCAGGTTGATGCTGATGCCGCCGATCCGCGCCTCTCCCTGATCCACTCTGCCGTGAAAGAGATTGACGTTGCCGAGAAAGTTGTAAACGAAGGGATTTACCGGCCGGTCATAAACCTCCTCCGGGGTCCCCACCTGCTCGATCCGCCCCTCGTTCATCACCACCACCAGGTCAGCCACTTCGAGGGCCTCATCCTGGTCATGGGTGACGAATACGCTGGTGACGTGGATCTCGTCGTGGAGCCGGCGCAGCCAGCGCCGCAGTTCCACCCTGACCTTGGCGTCGAGCGCTCCGAACGGCTCGTCGAGGAGGAGAACCTGCGGCTCCACCGCCAGTGCCCTGGCCAGCGCCACCCGCTGTCTTTGCCCGCCGGAAAGCTGCGCAGGGTAACGGTCGGCAAAGTTTTCCAGCTGGATGAGCTTCAAAAGCCCATGGACCTTGTCCCTAATCTCCGCCTTTGCCGGGCGGGTTTTACGTGGACGCACATTGAGGCCAAATGCCACGTTGTCAAAGACGGTCATGTGCCGGAACAGTGCGTAGTGCTGAAAAACGAAACCGACCTGGCGCTCACGGACATGACGACTTGTCGCCTCCTCTCCGTTGAAAAGGATCGCCCCCTGATCCAGGGATTCGAGCCCGGCGATTATCCTGAGGAGGGTTGTTTTACCCGAGCCGGAAGGGCCCAGGAGCGCCACCAGTTCTCCGGAAGGGACGGTCAGGCTGACATCCCTGAGGGCGTGAAAATCGGCAAATTTTTTGCTGACACTGCGAATCTCTATGCTCATGTCAAAACTCCCAAAGAATCAGCTAAAGGTAGAGGTAAAGGTAAAGTAAAAAGCATCAACGGTTTGGCTTATTTTACCTTTACCTGTGAGCGCAGCGAACGGATACCTTTACCTGTTTCACCTACCTGTGGAGCTTAAGCTCCACTATGCTCTTCGCCACCAGCGTTACCAGCGCAAGAAGCGCCAGGAGGGACGCCACTGCAAATGCCGCGGCATAATTGTACTCATTGTAAAGGATCTCCACGTGGAGGGGAAGGGTGTTGGTGACCCCCCGGATATGTCCGGAGACCACCGACACCGCGCCGAACTCTCCCATGGCCCGGGCATTACAGAGGATCACACCATAGAGAAGACCCCATTTGATATTAGGGAGGGTCACCCGGAAGAAAGTCTGTATCCCGTTCGCCCCTAACACCAGGGCCGCTTCCTCTTCATCATTTCCCTGGGCCTGCATGAGGGGGATCAACTCCCGGGCGATGAAGGGGAAGGTGACGAAGATGGTCGCCAGGACAATACCCGGCACGGCGAAGATGATCTTGATATTGTGGAGGTTGAGCCAGGGCCCCAGCCATCCCTGAAGACCGAAAAGGAGCACATAGATCAACCCCGAGACAACCGGCGACACGGAAAAGGGGAGGTCGATCAGGGTGATGAGAAGGCTTTTGCCGGGGAACTGAAACTTGGCGATCGCCCAGGCGGCCGCCACGCCGAAGACGAGGTTCAGGGGGACGCTGATTGCCGCCGTCACCAATGTAAGCCTGATCGCCAAGAGTGCATCCGGCTCGCGGATCGCCGCTAAATAAGCTCCTGCCCCCTTCTCGAAGGCCTGGGTGAAGAGTGCGGCCAACGGCACGAAGAGGAAAAGACCGAGAAAGGTAAGCGCCACTCCGATCAAAAGCCAGCGGACCAGGAGGGGCTCCGACATTCCTTTGTGTCCTGCGGTTGTCGTTTTATTTTGTTTCAATTCTACCGGAGCTGCCATGAAACCTTCCTCAATATTACCTAGTTTCCATCCGGAAACGGTTCTTTTCCGCCCTGGCGGCGTCAATCTTCGGGCTTGCTTGTGCGGCGTACCGATGTACGCCTCCGCGCAATCCTTTGATTTCCTTGCCAGGACGAAAAATCCCTCGTTTCCGAATTGGA
>JBGPID010000025.1:0-15561 GCA_041484725.1 Geobacteraceae bacterium
AAGGTCGTGCGCCGGCTGACCGTATCTGCTCCCGTCTTCATACAGGTGAACGGCAAGAAATATCACGGGAATATGGAAATTTCTCCCGCCGACAAGGGGTTGCTGGTTGTGAATGAACTCCCCCTTGAGGATTACCTGGTTGGTCTCATAAACTGTGAGATATCATCACAATGGCCTATGGAAGCCATTAAGGCCCAGGCAGTCATAGCAAGATCCTACGCCGTTTACCAGAAAGAGATGAGAAAAAACGCCATGTATCACCTGGAATCGACTGTCATGGACCAGGTTTATGAGGGGTGTGAGATCGAGGACAGCCGTGCGGGCAGAGGTGTCAAAGAAACAGCCGGTGAAGTGCTGACCTATAAAGGCAACGTAATCCAGGCATTTTATCATTCCAATTGCGGCGGTCATACGGAGTCATCGGAAAATGTCTGGGGTTTTTCTTTGCCATACATGCAGGGGGTTGACTGCTCCTATTGTCTTGCGACCCCTTCCGCCAAATGGGAACAGACCATGCCGCTAAATAAAATTGAATCGTTATTGAAGGTGAACGGTTATCAGGTTGCCGGCCTTCTGGAAATAAGAACCGGTAGAAAGAACAGAAGCGGCAGGGTGACCGACCTAACTTTGATATCCGCCAAAGGCCCTCAGACGATTTCCGCAGTCAACTTTCGCAAGATTATCGGCTATACGCTTATCAAGAGCACAAATTTCGAAGCCAGAATTGCTGGTGATGATGCGGTTTTTACCGGAATCGGTTATGGTCATGGGGTAGGTCTCTGCCAATGGGGAGCGAAACAACGGGCCGGGGATGGTTTCGATTACCGAGAAATCCTTTCCTATTACTATCCCGGCACGCGACTGGGACGTGTTTATAGCGAATAGTCATGCTTTTAAAGGATTTTGATTATTTTCTCCCCCCCGAACTGATTGCCCAGGAGCCTTCGCCCGAGAGGGACGCGGCCCGCCTGATGATAGTTGAGCGTAAGAGCGGAATCATTGGTGAGGCTGGCTTTGCCGAGCTGGCCGGGCTGTTTCGCGAGGGAGATCTGCTGGTCTTAAACGACACCAGGGTTATTCCTGCACGGCTCAACGGAGTAAAAGAAAGCGGCGGTCGTGTAGAATTGTTTCTTGTCAGAAAACTGATGCAGCCGGGAGAAGTCTGGCAATGCCTGATCCGATCTTCCAAGCCCCCCAGACACGGCACTGTCATCCGGCTGGCGGGAGAGATGGCTGCATCTGTGGAACGACGTGGGGAAGGGGAAACCTGGGTAGTATCCTTCTCCCCAGAAGAAGGTTTTGAGGAGTGGCTTGAGCGGACCGGCAGCATGCCGCTTCCCCCTTACATAAAGCGTGCTGCCGGAGAGCGTGACCGGGAGCGATATCAGACGGTGTTTTCCCGGGAAAAGGGAGCGGTTGCCGCACCTACCGCCGGCCTCCATTTTACCGGTGAGCTCTTGCAGGCCATCGGGAATCGTGGGGTCGAGATCGTAACGCTGACCCTCCATGTGGGACTTGGGACCTTCCTGCCGGTAAGGGTGGATGATCCCAGGGAGCATCGCATGCACCGGGAATATTTTAGTATTCCGGAGGAGACCGCTTCTGCGGTCAGTCGCAGGCGAAGCTGCGGAGGGAGAGTCGTTGCTGTCGGGACAACGACAACCAGGGCTCTGGAGCAGGCAGCAATGGGGGATGGTACGCTTCGGGCGGGTGCGGGTGAGGCCGATATCTTCATTTATCCGGGGTACGCATTCAAAGTAGTGGATGCCCTGATCACCAACTTTCATCTACCTGAATCGACATTGCTCATGCTCGTTTCCGCCTTTGCCGGCAAAGAGCTTTTGTTCCGCGCCTATGCCGAGGCTGTGCGGAGACGGTTCAGGTTCTACAGCTATGGCGATGCGATGTTCATAGCGGATAGCGTGTAGCGAACAGTTGAACAGCGTACATTTAAACAGTAAACCTCATTATCAATTCAACTGTTCACTGTTCAACTGTTTAACTGTTCAACTAAGATCGCTAAACGCTAACCACTGAGGTTCAGTTTGTCGGCCATAGATTTTAAGGTAATCAAAAAGGATCGTGACAGCGCGGCCCGTTTATGCTCTCTGACAACACCACATGGGAAGATAGACACCCCCATCTTCATGCCGGTGGGGACCCAGGCAACGGTCAAGGCGATGACTCCGGAGGAGCTTTGCGAAATCGGGGCGCAGATTATTCTGGCCAACACCTATCATCTCTATATCCGTCCCGGGCATGAACTGATGGAGCGGATGGGGGGCCTGCATGCATTCATGCACTGGGACCGCCCGATCCTGACCGACAGCGGCGGTTTTCAGGTGTTCAGCCTGGGCGAACTGCGGAAAATATCCGAAGAAGGGGTCAGGTTCCAGTCCCATCTGGACGGTTCTCCCCATTTCATCTCACCCGAGAACGCAGTCGCCATCCAGGAGGCGCTGGGAGGGGACATTATCATGTGTTTCGACGAGTGCCCCCCCTATCCTGCCGAGTATGACTACGTGCGCCGCTCCGCAGAGTTGACGACTCGCTGGGCCGGGCGCTGCAAGGAAGCGAAACGCCGGGATGACCAGGCCCTGTTCGGCATTGTCCAGGGGGGGATGCATCGCGACCTCCGGGAACAAAGCGCCAATGATCTTCGCGCTTTGGGATTTGACGGCTATGCGCTGGGTGGCCTGTCGGTCGGCGAGGAAAAAGGGCTGA
This sequence comes from Geobacteraceae bacterium, assembly GCA_041484725.1. Classification (GTDB taxonomy): domain Bacteria; phylum Desulfobacterota; class Desulfuromonadia; order Geobacterales; family Geobacteraceae; genus JBGQDJ01. The sequence goes on from JBGPID010000025.1 coordinate 2,725, forward strand.
TGTATGAGATTATGGGGTATTGCGCGCCTTTCTTGCCCTTCGACAAGCCCCGCTATGTCATGGGGATCGGTGCGCCTGAAGACCTGATCGAGGGGATAAACTCGGGATTCGACATGTTCGATTGTGTCATGCCGACGAGAAACGCTCGTAACGGCATGCTCTTCACTGCCAATGGGAGCATGAACATAAAAAACGCCTTGTATGCGGAAGACAATTCGCCCATCGATGGTGAGTGCGCATGTTACGTCTGCAAAAATTACAGCCGGGCCTATCTGCGGCATCTGTTCCGGTCCGGGGAGATCCTTGCTTCCCGACTGAATACGTGGCATAATCTGTACTATTATCTGTCACTCATGGCGGACGCACGAAAGGCCATAGCCGAAGACAGGTTTTCTCAATTCAGGCGGGAGTTTTACGCTAAAAGACAGCTATCTGAAAAGATGACCAGAGACCAGTGACCAGAGACAAAAAACCGGTTACTCAAATCTGGTCTAAGGTCTCAAGTCTCTGGTCTATGGTCACAGGTCTTTATTTGATAAGGTCTCATTATTTTACGGAGGTATTACCATGTTAGGTTTGGCATTTGCGCTCGATCCCTCTTCCGGAGGGCAAGCTGCCCAGTCAGGTATTCAGTCATTCCTGAATTCCGGCTTGCCGATGTTTGTGATCATGATCGGCATATTCTATTTTCTGCTGATTCGCCCGCAGCAGAAAAAGGCAAAGGAACACCGAGCGCTTCTCGACTCCCTGAAAAAAGGGGATAGCGTTGTGACCGCCGGGGGCGTTTTCGGCAAGGTAACGAATCTTGATGAGAACATCGTTACCCTTGAAATTGCACCCGGTGTGAATATCAAGATTAAAAAGGGCCATGTTGCCGAAGTTGTCAAAAAAGACTGAACCCTATCTGTACCGAAAGGAGCACCTCCCATGTCCAAGGGTCTTACCTGGCGCGTGAGTCTGATTCTGCTTTTCATCATTCTATCGTTTCTTTATCTGACACCCACACTGGTTGCCAAACTCCCGCCCTGGTGGCAAGGAGTCCTGCCCAAGGATAAAATTCATCTTGGCCTTGACCTGCAGGGGGGGACCCACCTTGTTATGGAGGTGGAGACACAAAAGGCGGTCGAAGGCGCCCTTGATATGATCGCCACCGACCTGGAAGATACACTGACGGCCCAGACTCTCCGCTTCAAGCGGATCGTCAGGACCGGCGCCGACCGGGTGCAGGTGACGCTGTACGATAAGGGGACCGCCGAAAACGTGCAGAAGCAGATCAAGAAAAAGTATCCCGAGCTGGAACTGCTACCGACCTTTGACGAGGGTGGGTTTGTCAATCTCCAGCTCCGGATGAATGAAAAGGTGGCCCAGGACAGGAAGGACAAGGCGGTCGCCCAGGCCCTGGAAACCATCCGCAACAGGATTGACCAGTTCGGCGTGTCTGAGCCGGTCATCCAGCGGGAAGGGATCAACCATATCGTTGTCCAGCTTCCCGGCATAAAAGACCCGAAGCGGGCGATCGAACTGATCGGTCGTACCGCCCGCCTTGAATTCAAGCTGGTGGATGAAAACATCAACGCCGCGACTGCCGTTCCGGGCTCCCTTCCCGAGGATGATGAACTGCTCATGGAGAAGAAGGTCGATGCGCAGAGCGGGGCTGTATCGGAAATCCCGCTGGTGGTCAAGAAAAAATCGATGATCACCGGGGACCTTTTGACCGATGCCCAGGTGCGGATCGATTCACAGTTCAATCAACCCTACGTGGCGATCGAATTTAACTCCACCGGGGCCAGACTGTTCGATCAGGTTACCGCCGCCAATGTGGGGAAACGCTTCGCCATCGTGCTGGACAACAATATCTACTCCGCGCCGGTAATCCGCGAGCGGATCTCCGGCGGCAGCGCCCAGATAACCGGCTCCTTCAGTGAAAAAGAGGCAGCGGACCTGGCCATTGTGCTTCGCGCCGGGTCCCTACCCGCGCCGGTGGATATTATCCAGAACGTCACGGTAGGCCCTTCTCTCGGCCAGGATTCGATCAATAAGGGGCTTTTGGCCGGCCTGATCGGTGTTGCCCTGGTAGTTATATTTATGACGATTTATTACCGGGCAGCCGGAGTGGTGGCGAATTTCGGCATGGTGCTGAACATCGTCTATCTGATGGGAGCGCTGGCGGCCCTCGGGGCCACGCTGACCCTCCCCGGCATTGCCGCCATCGTCCTTCTGGTAGGGATGTCGGTGGATTCCAACGTCCTGATCTTTGAGCGTATCAGGGAGGAAATGAGGCTCGGCAAGACACCAAAAGCGAGTCTGGATGGGGGCTATGACAAGGCATTTCTTACAATCATCGACTCCCATGTGACAACACTGATTACCGCGGCGGTCCTTTTCCAGTTCGGCACCGGTCCGGTCAAAGGCTTTGCCGTGTCGTTGAGCCTCGGGATTTTGATAAATCTCTTTACCTCTCTGTTGGCGACCAAGGTGGTGTTCGACATCTTCCTCAGTCGCGTCAGGGTAAAGAGACTCAGCATATAGGGGGGAATTATGGAGCTAATCGGCAAAACCAAAATTGATTTTATCGGCAAGAGAAAAATCGCCTTCGTCATATCCGCGATCATCGCCATCTTCGGCATGGTCGGTGTGATACAGGTGGCGCGAAGCGCCGCCAACATGGGGATAGATTTTACCGGCGGGACAGTGGTTCAACTGAAATTTGCGAATCCCGTTCATATGGAACAGGCGCGCAGTGCCCTTGTCAGGCACAATCTGAAAGAGGCCAATCTGCAGGAGATAAAGGACGGGAACAAGCTTCTTATAAAAATAGGCAAGACCAACCTGGCAGTGGGAAAAGTTGCCGATACCATTGAGGATATTTTCAAGAAAGAGTTTCCCGGGAACACATTCATCATGGAAAGCTCTACCGAAATAGGCCCGTCGGTTGGGGATAAGCTGCGCAAGGATACTTTAATAGCCGTGGCAATTTCCATGCTGGGGATCATCATCTATATCGCCTGGCGGTTCGATTTCAAGTTCGGCGTCGGAGCGATTGTGGCCACTCTCCATGACGTCCTTGCCATGTTCGCGGTATTTTTCCTCTTCAATAAGGAAATCAACCTTCTCTTCATCACTGCGGTGCTGACCGTTGCCGGATACTCCCTTACCGATACCGTGGTAGTCTTCGACCGGATCAGGGAGAACCTCCACAAGCATCTGAAGGAGTCTTTGCCGACAGTCTTCAATAAAAGCATCAACGAGGTGTTGTCACGGACCATCGTCACATCGCTGACAGCCTTTCTGGCAGCTCTTTCACTCTTTTTTTTCGGCGGTGAGGTGATCCATGACTTCGCTTTTGCCCTGGTGGTGGGAATCGCTGTCGGGACGTATTCCTCGGTCTTCGTGGCGAGCCCGATAGTGGTGGTCTTGGAAAGCAGATCCGGCCAGATCCAGGAATAGGGAGGAGTTGCGCTTGGGAAAAGAAAACGTTCTTGTCGTTGTTATCGCACTTGCCATCGGGCTTCTCGGGGGCTTTCTGATTTTCAGCCTGAGCAGCAAACAAGAAACTCCACTTCCGTCAGCAGGGGTGCCGGTGGGGTCGGGATCACCGGTCGACTACCAGCAGCGAATCGCCGAACTGGAAAAAGTCGTGGTGAATGAACCGCGGAATCTCCAGGCCTGGGCCATGCTCGCCAATGATTACTATGATACGGACCAGCCGCAGAAGGCTATCAGCGCGTATGGCAAGGCCCTTGAGCTGGATCCGCGAAATCCGAACCTGCTTACCGACCAGGGAGTCATGTACAAAAGGGTTGGCTGGTATGACAAGGCCCTGGCAAACTTTGAAAAGGCCCAGAAACTTGATCCGAAACATCTGCAGAGCCTTTATAATATCGGGATTATTTATGCCGAAGACCTGAAACAGCCTGACATGGCGTTGAAAACCTGGACCCATTACCTGGAACTGGACAGCACAAGCCCTGCCGCCCAGCAGGTAAAGAGGATGATTGGACAGGTAAAGGCAACCCCTCGGAAGTCAGATACAAAATAAAAATATCCCCGGATTGCCGGGGATTTTTTTTGCGGTGTGTTTTCGTATGATGGAAGAGCAACTGGAACTGGTCAGCAGGAAAAGATGGGTTGTGAAGGAACCGGAACCGGCATCGGTCGAGCGGCTGATCCGGGAAGTGAATCTGTCTCATTTAATTGCCCGTGTTCTTGTCAACAGGGGAATCGTGGAACCTGACGCCGCCGCTCGTTTTTTATCACCCACCCTTGCGGATCTTCACGATCCTTTTCTTCTGCTCGGCATGGAAAAAACGGTGACCCGGCTTGTATCGTCTGTTCGCTCGGGAGAAAGGGTTTGCGTTTACGGCGATTATGACGTGGACGGGGTCACTTCCGTAGCGCTTCTTCTCGCTTTCTTCAGAACTGTCGGGCTGCCCTGCTTTTACTATATTCCCCGGCGTCTGGAAGAAGGTTACGGCCTCTCTGAAGAGGGTGTGAGAAACGTTGCGGACCAGGGGGCCAAAATCATCATTTCTGTGGATTGCGGCATCAATTCCGTTGCCGAGGCCGAAATCTGCGCGTCCCTGGGGATCGACCTGATAATCACCGATCACCATATGCCGGGCTCCACCATTCCGCATGCCTTTGCCGTAATCAACCCGCTGCAGCCCGGCTGCCCGTTTCCTTTCAAATATCTTGCCGGTGTGGGCGTTGCCTTTAACCTGATGATCGCCCTGCGCAGCAGGCTCCGGGACGAAGGCCATTTTGCCGGCCGGAATGAGCCGAACCTGCGTGAATATCTCGACTTGGTGGCACTGGGAACGGTGGCCGACATAGTCCCTTTGGTCGATGAAAACCGGATCTTTGTAAAATATGGTCTCGCTGAGCTGACCTCTTCCCGCAGGATCGGCGTGCAGGCGCTCAAGGAGGTGGCCGGTGTCAAAGGGGAGGTAGGCTGCGGCGCCGTCGGTTTTCGCCTTGCGCCTCGTCTCAATGCGGCAGGGAGGCTGGAGGATGCGGCGCTGGGGGTTGAACTCCTTTTATGCAGCGACCGGCAAATGGCAAAAGCCATGGCCATTGAGCTGGATGACAGCAACTCCGAGCGCCAGGCCGTGGAACAGGCGATCCTCCGTGATGCCCTGACCATGGTTAAAGATACCCCGGCATTGCGCCGAAGGAAGAGCATAGTCCTCGCTTCGGAGGAGTGGCATCCGGGGGTGATCGGCATAGTCGCCTCACGCATCGTCGATATGTTTCATCGCCCGACCATTCTTATTGCATTGCAGGATGGAAGCGGCCGTGGATCGGGACGGAGTATTCCGAATTTTCATCTCCATGACGCTCTCAACGCCTGTTCAGAGCACCTCGTGAAATTCGGCGGACACAAATACGCGGCCGGGCTTTCCATCGAGGAATCGACCCTGGAGGCATTTGTCGAGAGTTTCGACGAGGTGGCCAGCGGCCTTCTTTCCCCTTCCGATCTGATACCCGAACTTGCAGTCGATGCGGTGCTTCTCCCGGAAGAAATTGATTTTGCCATGGCTGAGACGGTAGACGCCCTGGCCCCTTTCGGCATGGGGAACCCGGAACCGGTTTTTATGTTCGAAGGGGCCAGGGTTGACGATTTTAGGGTCGTCAAGGAGCGTCATTTAAAACTGCGTCTTTTTGCCGGGGACCGGCGTTTGGAAGCGATAGGCTTTAACCTGGCACTGGGGAGGGTTCTTCCGGAGAAGGTCACTCTGGCGTTTTCCCTGCAGGTAAACGACTGGAACGGGCGAAAATCCCTGCAACTCAGGTTGAAGGAAATGAGGGCTGCCTAATTCTCTGCTCGGAATAAACAGCTCCCCTTTTTCTGCACAAATAAACAAATTATTATCTGGGAAAAGCATTTAGTATAGCGGATGCATCGGCTTCACGAGGGAAGGTTTTCAACCCTCATGAAATCTGGTTTCATTCATGGATAGGGAAAGAAAAGGGCTCCGTTTGGAGCCCTTTTCTGTTTATGTTCTTAATAATGGAAACCATGGCGTATTACTTTTTTATAAGGCCATTTCTGTATTGGATATAGGCGTCCCTCACCGCGATGTAAGGTTCGAGTGCCGACTCAACCATATCCTCATAGGTGCCCAGCTCCAGTGAGGTCTTGTTGATCTGCCCGTATGCATTAACTCCCAATGCCGCTTCAAACGGATCGATATAGCTGACCGGGTCCAGGAAAGAGTCGCCCGCATACCCTATCGTATCCCTAACATTTGACGGACCGATGAACGGCCAGACGATATACATCAATCCGCCCATGCCGTAGTACCCAAGCGTCTGCCCCAGATCTTCGTTATGCGCTTCAAGATCAAACCTGCTTTTTGCCACATCGAAAAATCCGACCAAGCCTATGGTGGTATTGATGCCGAAGCGGGCGAGCTCGGTACCTGCTGCCTTGAACTTTCCCTGGAAAAGGGAGTTGACGAAACGTACGGGCATAGCCACGTTCCGGAAAAAGCTCCTTACCGAGATTCGCGCCGGCTCCGGGACAACTGCATTATATCCGCGTGCAGCAGGCTTGAGCGCCCAGAAATAGAGTTTGTCATTGAACTGGAACATCGCCCGGTTCCATGGCTCAATCGGGTCCGCGATGGTCGCTTCCTCTTCAGCCTCTACCGCTTCGGCCTCTTCCGGTGCAGCCTCTGCCTTGGGGGGAACTCCAGCTTCGGAAACAGCCTCTGTCTTGGGGGCAGCTCCCTTTTCCGATGTGGCCCCATTCGCCGGTTCGGAGAGCGGTACCTCGGATCGGATGGTCATTTCATTCTGTCCGCTCACATGTCCCGAATCCTGGCTCCCGAGTCCCTCGTCGGGATTCCCCTCCGCCCTGGCGGAGCCCGCCAGCAACACACCTGTTATCAGGATAATTCCAAATATATTCTTTCCGGTCATTTTTCCCCTCACTCGTCAGTGGCTCTGAGCATAATGATGGAAGAGCACACTATTCATAGTCATTTAATATAACAAAATTCATTTCCCTTTGCTGTGTGACATATCCTTGATCTTGCCGTTCATCATCGAAATCAGGCCGTTGAATCCCTTAAACCCCAGTATAGAGAGGAATTGGGATTTCGTAAGCGCAAGCTGGCTCACGTTCATAATCCGTACGTCCACAATGCGCCACGCACCTTCCATCCGCTGTAACTGGTAATTGAATTCGACTTCGTCCCGGTTACTCTCGATGAGCCTGCTAGTCACTGTTGCCTTATCCCTATCCGGTATCGATTCCGAGATAAGCTTGAACTGTTCACCGGAATAATCGTCGAACCGTCCGGCATAGGTTGCAACTGTCCATTCTGTATAGGTTTTGAAATAAACATTACGTTCTTCTTCACTGAATGTCTTCCAGTATCCCCCTGCGACAAGACGGGCTGTTTGGGAAAGGGCAAAAGTATCCTTGATGACAGGGGAAAGCAGTCTGTATCTCCCCTCAAAGCCGAGTTCACTGGCCCGCTTCATTGACTGCAGGAGGGCAGTGTTCAAATTATTAATGGTCTGTGACGGTTCCGGCTGCATGGCATTTGCGTAAAATGGGACAACTATCGCAACCATGAAGATGGAAAGAAACAAAATATAGCGTCGAAACCATTGAGTTCGCCTCTTCCGGCAGTGACCCTTTTTCTTGTTTTCGAGCAGTTCCATATGCCGTCCTCGCTTTCGCCTCATCATAATATATTTTTGTTAATATTGCATTAAAATCTTATCTATAAAATTATTTTTCGTCAACTCAAGGGCGCAATTTACCCGGAACGAGTAATGCGGCACGCTTGTAACTTATCCAAATAATTTGTATCCCCTCTTTCCTGGGGACCGAGTTCCAACCTGCAAAACGGTATTCAATCCACCCGCAAATAACTGCAGATGCATAAGTTGTGCCGGCCAGATGGTTTAATTTGGCATATATGCCAGTTTTATAATTAAAAATATCCCCCGTTTGATCGTGGATTCGGAAGAGTGAAGGGGCGGAGCTCGTCATTGGTTAAATCAAAGTGCTTTCTTGGCGACTGGTTTGCGACTTTGCGTGAAATCAGGATTGCGCCTTTTGCGTGTCCTGTCACTATTTGCGGGAATCGCCGGACCGTTTGCCTGTAGTGACCGAGGTGATGACTGCTATGGCCAACACGAAGACTATCACCATGAGCGAGATGTGAATGGGGATCGGATAGTAGTCAGCGATCAGCATCTTCACTCCGACAAAGGCGAGGATAAAGGAAATTCCCGCTTTCAGGTAGACGAACATCTCCATGACATTGGCTAGGAGATAGTAGAGGGACCTCAGGCCCATTATGGCAAAGATATTGGAGGTATAAACGATAAAGGGGTCCCGGGTGACCGCCAGGATGGCGGGTATGGAGTCCATGGCGAAAATCACGTCGCTCGATTCCACCACCAGAAGCGTCAGGAAAAGTGGGGTGACAGCGATCCGCCCCTTTTCCCTGATGAAAAACCTGTGACACCGCGCATCCGCTGAGACCGGAAAGGAACGTCCGACCAGCCGTACCAGCAGGTTTTTTCCCGGTTCGATCCGCTCTTCTTTGCCGAATGCCATCTTTACTCCGGTGAATACCAGGAGCCCGCCGAAGATGTAGACCATCCAATGGAACCTTTCCAGAAGTCCGATCCCGGCAAAGATGAAAATCCCCCTCATAACCAGGGCGCCGATGATCCCCCACTTGAGGATCTTGGGCTGATGTGCTTTTCCCACATTGAAGTAGGTGAAGATCATGATGAAGACAAAGAGGTTGTCAACGGAGAGCGATTCCTCGATGACATAGCCGGTGAAGAATTCCAGGGCCTTGGTCGGGCCCAGATAGAAGTAGATCCAGACGTTGAAAGCGAACGCCAGGGAAACCCAGACCAGCGTCCAGACGATCGCTTCACGGAATTTGATCTCATGGCTTCTGCGGCTGAAGACCCCGAGATCGAGGATGAACATGATCACAAGGAGAAGAGCAAAGCCGAGCCACATTATGTTTTGAACGGACATATTGATAACCTAGTCAAAAGCCCGACTGGTGTCAATAAAATATGGCAAGGGAAAGCAGGTTAATTGACTGAAAGCTGAAGGCTGCTAGGTATAATCATTCTGACACTGTCTTGAACCTTCAGTCTTCAGCCTTAACGCTTGATTCCCTTGCATTTCCCCGGTGAATCCATTACCATCGCCGGGGATTTGCGGGAAACCATATGGATTTCACCATCTTTTTTACTACGTTCGGCATCATCTTTCTGGCCGAATTGGGCGACAAGACCCAGTTGACCGCCATGGCGCTGGCCGTCCGCTTCTCCTGGGGAAAGACGTTTATCGGCATTGCCGCCGCTTTCGCCGTGCTGAACCTGGGTGCGGTTGCGCTGGGGAAGCTCCTCTTTGACTTTCTTCCCTTATTCTGGATTCAGATGGTTTCGGCGGCCATGTTTCTCTTTTTCGGCGTCACCACTCTACTGGGGAAGGAATTCGACAAGGAAAAAGAGGAGACGCAAGAGAAACCCTTCGGGGGGAGAGGGGCGATTATCACGTCGTTTCTCATGATCTTTCTGGCGGAAATGGGGGACAAGACCCAGCTGGTAACCGCTGCCCTGGCTGCCCGGAATGACGCGCCACTGGCGGTTTTTTCCGGTTCTACCCTGGCGCTCTGGTCCGTCTCCCTACTCGGCATCTTCGCGGGTCGGCAGTTGATCCGCATTATTCCATTATCCTATATTCACAAGGCGGCCGGTTCTCTCTTCATCATCTTCGGCGCGGCAATAATCCTTCAGGCATTCTCCGCACATTAACTCCTGGTTGCTTTTTGCGTCCCATCATCTTACAATACAATATTTACATAAAACCGGACAACGGCAGCATGTAAGGAAACCTCGGCTGCAAGAGAGATATCGCGTGCGGCTGATAACTGTAATACGCGCATTTCAGCACGCTGAACGCGTTATGTAGCACGAATCCATAGATGGGCCGATATTCCGACAGAGACCCTGATGTCTTATAAACATACCGATAAATACATCGAAAAAACCTTCCTATATCTGCTCGCGCTATCCTTCCTGCTGCATGTGGCGCTATTCGCCCTCATCAGCTATCTCCCCCAGGAAAAGAAGGTTGCCAAAACCGAACCTATAATGGTCGATCTGCAGGAGCTTCCGCCAAGCATGGAATCGCCGTCCAGGGAAGAAAAAGAGGTGAAACGCGCTGCCAAAGAAAAGCGCCGTGTCGTCAGAGAAACAGCACCCAAAGGGGAGATGGAACGGGACAGAATTGCCGCCCTGCCGAAACGGGCGTTTCCTCCTGTTGCGCAACCGCAGCGGAGAGGGGGAGAAATGGCGCCGTCGCAGCCGGAGAGAGGTAAGGCGCCGATTACTGAAGCGCAGCCCGGCGAAAGCCCGCTGAAGCCAAGGGGGGATAAGCTTCCCAATCTTGCCAAGCTGTTCCCCAGTGCCGGGAAAATGGCCAGACTTGAGGAAAGTTACCGCAAGAAATTCGATTCCGAGGTGGAAGAAGGGAAAACCAAGTTTCTAAATACCGACGACATTCAGTTCGGCTCTTTCCTGCGCCGGTTCGAAACGGCGGTTTACGGGGTCTGGAGTTACCCGCAGGAGGCGGCGAGGCTGGGCATCGAAGGGATGACGCCGGTGAAGATAACGTTCAACCGGAAAGGAGAAATCGAGAAGGTCGAACTCCTAGAGACTTCGGGCAGTACGATCCTGGATGACGAAGTGCTCCGCACCTTGCGTCTGATTGGTCCGGTGGGGCCGTTCCCGAAGAGTTATAATAAGGACAAATTCAATCTAATCGCATTCTTCCAGTACGGGCTGATAAGAGGGATGAGCCGTTCGCTGCATTAAAAGGACCGTTCAACGTTCAACGTTAAAACCCTGAACCTTGAACCTGAGTAATTTCCGAATAACTTTAACTCGCTCCTATTCATCGCACTCCGCAAGGCGCTTCTTGAGAAAGGCCTTGAATTCGTTGTTGAACTCCTCCCTCTTCAGTGCCATGTCTACCGTGGCCTTCAGGAAACCGAGCTTATCGCCGCAGTCATGGCGGACCCCATCGAAGCGGCAGCCATAGACGGCTTCTTCCTGCAAAAGCTTGCGAATGGCATCGGTAAGCTGGATTTCTCCACCTTTGCCGGGTTGCTGCTTTTCCAGAATAGGGAAAATGTCCGGAGTAAGGACATAGCGCCCGATAATTGCCAGGTCTGAGGGGGCCTCTTCCCGTTTCGGTTTTTCCACCATGTCGAGCACCTCAAAGACCCGATCGGAGAGCTGATTGGCCTTCACGCAGCCATACGAGGAGATGTTTTCCATGGGGACCTGCTCCAGGGCCAGGACCGTTCCCCGGTATTTCCGGTAAACATCGAGGAGCTGGGCGAGACAAGGTTTCTCTGCATCGATGATGTCATCACCCAGGAGGACGGCGAAAGGCTCATCACCGACGAACTCCCTGGCGCAGAGAATGGCATGTCCCAATCCCAGTGCCTGTTTCTGGCGTACATAATAGATCTTGACCATGTCCGCAATGTCGCGGATCTCCTGAAATGCCTTATCTTTCCCCTTTTCCTGGAGAAGCGCTTCCAGTTCAAAGGAGATGTCGAAGTAATCTTCGAGCGCCCGCTTTCCCCGGCCAGTGACGAAGAGGATATGCTCGATCCCGGCGGCAACCGCTTCTTCCACGACGTAATGCACCAGTGGCTTGTCGATGAGGGGAAGCATCTCCTTGGGTGAGGATTTTGTTGCCGGAAGGAACCTGGTGCCGAGCCCGGCTACAGGGAAAACCGCTTTTCTTACCTGCATTACCTTGCCTCCTTGATAATTTCCGGGATCAGTTCCTCTCTGCCCATGGCCATGATATGAATGCCGTCACAAAAGGGTCTGACCTCGGCTGCCAGCCGGCGGGCGATTTCCACCCCCGTGGCGAGAGGTGCTTCAGCATTCTGCAATTCTTCGATGATGCCGGCCGGCACCGTCAAACCAGGGATGTGATCATTAACATAGCGGGCCATACCGGCCGATTTAAGGAGAAGGATGCCGGCGATGACCTTGACGTTGAGATGCTTTACCTCTGCCCTGAAAGTGCGCAGCTTTTCTGGATTGAAGACCGCCTGGGTCTGAAAGAAGCGCGCCCCGGCCGTCGCTTTCTTCTCCAGCTTATAAAGGGTCAGGGGGAAAGGCTCGGCTTCGGGAGCAGCCGCGGCGCCCGTGTAAAAGAGCGGGGCGCCATGCAGGGTATTGCCGGCCAGATCCCTTCCTTCGGTCAATTCCGTGATGGTCTGCAGAAGCTGGACGGAATCGAGATCGAAGACCGGCTTAGCTTGCTGGTGATCGCCAAAAGAGATATGGTCGCCGGACAGGGCAAGGACATTAACGATGCCGAGCGCCGCCGCACCCAGCAGGTCGCTCTGTAAGGCCATGCGGTTTCTGTCACGACAGGTGATCTGGAATACCGGTTCAATCCCAGAGCGGACCAGGAGTGACGCAGCGGCCAGGGGTGAGATCCGCACGTTGGCCCCCTGGTTGTCGGTAACGTTGACAGCATCGGTATACCCTCGCAGGTTGTCGGCCTTCTCCAGGAATTCACCGCAGTCGCACCCTTTGGGGGGGCATACTTCAGCGGTGATAACGAATTCACCTGCGTCGAGTTTTTGCTGGAGATTGGAATTCATTTGTCTGTCTTTATTTTGCCCGGCTTGAGCTTTTTGGAGAAATCTTTCTGGGCAACAAACTTTCTCAAATTATCCAGCGTTCCCTGGTTTTGCAGGCGTTGATAAATCTGGTTCCAGGCGCATTCCGCCTCCTGGTCGGTTTCGCAGC
>JBGPID010000026.1:0-15156 GCA_041484725.1 Geobacteraceae bacterium
AAGGTGGGATGTTCGCCGGTATTCTTCAGCAGGAAATTCTGCTGCTGACCGAACTGCCTGCGAAGGAGCCGCTGCCACTCCTCAAGCTCCAGCTCGGCGGGTTTGTGGGTTTTTGAGACCTTTGGTATGACGGACTTGCCCAACGTTTTCCCGGATTTGTCTTCTGCGATTTTTCCTACGCGAGCTTTCCCTTTAAGTTTGGATTTCATAATATGGTTCCTTGATCAAGATGAGTATCGAACTTTACTGAGAACGGAAATGCCATATGTAAATGCAATAATATAAACGTTTCACTCTATAGCACAAAAACCACACTGTTTCCAGATATGATATTGGGATCACTTAATTGAAGGGGGATGATTTTCTTGACTTAACAGGGGAATAGGGGTAATTTAGTGGCGTTTAATGGAGGAGCGGATGTGGTTATGTATTCGAGCCATATCGAATGAAAAGCCGCCTCTGCCGGATTTTGCCGGTGGGGCGGTTTTTTGTTTTTTAGTGATGGCTTGGAAATAAATCCCCTTTTTGTTTGATCAAATTACACGCTTGAACTTGATACACAAATAAGGTATATTCATGGCATGGATTGTAAAGCTGACCCGCAGAGCCGAAAAACAGAAGGAGAAACTGCCTGAACAGGTTAAGGGCGCTCTGGTCTTTCTGCTCCATGAGATCGCCCGAAACGGACCTGTCAGGGGAGATTGGCCAAACTACGGCAAGCTTGGCCCGAAGCAGCACCATTGCCATATCAGGAAAGGAAGGCCGACATACGTTGCCGTGTGGGAAGAGATCAGCGGCGAAATCAGGCTTGTGGAGATCACTTATGTTGGAACGCACGAAAAGGCGCCATATTGAAAAACCGCTTGAGGCCCGATTTATCGGCAGTCGGGAGAAAATAGGTAAACTCCGCGACTACGCCAGAAAAATCGGTGTCCAAGATGCCACCGATACCGTCAGCATCGAGGAAGCTTTTCCCGGTTACGCAGATAATCCCTTGGGTCTTGCCTTGCGGGGGGCGCGTTACAGGGAGGGATTGACGCAGAGGCAGCTTGCCGAATCAACAGGAATCCCCCAGCGGCATATATCCGAAATGGAGAGCGGTAAGCGGCAGATCGGCAGGGAAAGGGCAAAGAAGATCGCCGAAGCGCTGCATGTGTCCGACTATCGGGTGTTTCTCTAGCAGGCGGCTCAGCCTTATTGCAGAAAGGTGTTCCTCCATATTTCCACTTTTTGTCAATGTGTAGACGCGACACTTTTACTTTTCCGTATATTCTTTCTTCATCGCTTTCTCCGTGCTCCTGGGAACAGTGTTGTCTTGCAGAAAACTATTCATGGTGGATGATTCATGCCGCCGATTTCAGATCAAGCGGCTCAACCTTGGGAAGCGGTTTTTGCGATGCCTGCCAGAGATCCCATTTGGCCTGATTTACCAGCCATGACTCAGGCGTGGTACCGGTCAGCATTCCCACCTTGATCGCCATTTCAGCAGTCATTGACGTATGACCATTCAGAATACGGGAAAGATGGGGACGCGACACACCCAAACGTGCCGCCACCTCACCGATACTCATTTTCTCCGGAAGAAATTCACGCAGTACTTCTCCGGGATGTGCGGGATTATGCATGTGCGCCATGGCTAGTCTCCTTTAGTGATAGTCCTGGTAATCGACCAAAACGGCATCTTGTCCATCAAATGAGAAAGTGAGCCGCCAGTTGCCGTTGACTGTTACAGCCCAATGATCTGTCAGTTCCCACGACAAACGGTGAAGCTTCCACCCGGAAGCATTCATGTCATTTGGGCTGGTGGCGGAATCAAGACGAGTCAGCTGCAACCGCAAACGTGCTGCATGGTCCGGCTGTATTCCGGCCTTGGATCCTGTTTCAAAGAACATTTGAATGCCTTTGTGCCGAAAGCTCTTGATCATGTGCTAATTGTAGCCTGTTAGCTAACAGCTTACAACTATTTTCTCGAAATTTCCGGTTATTTGAGAAGACAACGAATGAGAAGTTATTTTGACTGCGGGGTCAAGTTAGACTTTCGGATATTTGAACAGGAACACAGGAGGAGTTGCCGTTATTGCTGTTCGCTGCCGCTATCCTCTGCAGAAAAGTGTCCTGCAAAAAGAAAAAGCCCGCTTTTTCGGCGGGCTTTCATACTCCATCTGCTTTCGATGGATTCTCTAAATGGTGGCGGTGCAGGGACTTGAACCCCGGACATCACGGATATGAGCCGTGTGCTCTAACCAGCTGAGCTACGCCGCCGTGTATAAAAAACCTCCTTGGGGTCGCCAAAGAGGTATGGTTACCTACAACCTCGGAACCTGATATTTATAATCCAAGCGAAAAATGTTGTCAAGAAAAAAGGGACCCATTCAGGTTGTTAGACTTCTGCCTTGACTCCTTTTTAATGGGTCACGTCCTTGCCTGCGGGGATGTTCGCTTTTGCCCGTTCCACCGCCTCCATCTCCTTGATCCTTTCCCCCAGCCAGAGATGGAGCTCTCTGGCGTTCTGGTAGTTCATCACCACTCCAGCCTCTATGAACCGCACCATGCTGTGCGCCAGATCGGCCGGCTCCGCGGCTGTTTCGCTACCGATGGTCCCGTTCGGGTTGATCTCGTGGGTGATCGACTCCGGCAAAGCCATCCTTTCCAGATAGAAATTCATTACCAGCTCCCCCCTGGGCGACACGCCGCCATGGGCGCCATTCGCATAAACAGGGTTATAGCCGTAGTCGAAAATGTATTTGAACTTCAGTTCGGGTTTGTTCTGTGCCATTTGCTTTCTCCTTTGGTAGGGGCGAAGCAAACGCTTTAACTGCTTCGCCCGATTATGGCGCCGATAATCAGGGCGAAGCGGAAAAGATTGCTTCGCCCCTACATTTTTATGTTTATCTTCCGTCTTTCATCAGCATCTCCATCAGCCTGAAGCCTTCGTCGAGGTAGAGGCCGGCCGCCTTGGCCGACTCTTCGTCATATCCCGCCACATCTTCATTTACGGTCTCTTCACCGCTGTAAATGATGAACGGCACCGGGGCCGCAGTATGGGTCATCAGTTTTACCGGCGTTGGGTGGTCCGGAAGGCAGAGAATCCGGTATGCGCCGAACTTTTTTATCCCTTCGATGACCGGTCCGACCACCAGCTCATCGAACTGTTCAATCGCCTTTAACTTGTCCGGAAGATTTCCCGAATGTCCCGCTTCATCGGGGGCCTCCACATGGAGATAGACGTAGTCCACGGTTTCCAGCGCATCCAGGGCCGCTTCCGCTTTTCCCCGGTAGTTCGTGTCGATGTAACCGGTGGCCCCCTTCACCTTGATGATCTGGAGGCCCGCATAAACGCCTATTCCCCTGATCAGGTCAACGGCCGAAATAACCGCGCCGGAAAGGCCGAACTTCTGCTGGTAGCTCTCCATCCGGGGGGCCTTCCCCTGCCCCCAGAACCATATGGAATTGGCGGGGAGCTTATCTTCCGCCATTCTCCTCCTATACTGGGGATGGTTGCAGAAGAGCATCTGGGAGGCGTTCATCAGGTAAATCAACTGGTCCGCTCCATCTCCCATGGGAAGATAATCGGCAATATCCTGTCCCGTTATGTCGTGGGGGGGGGTGACTGTCATCCCGTCGGTTCCGCCCCGCCAGACCATGAGGTGGCGGTAGCCGACACCGGGAAAGAACTGGAACTCGGCGTTGCCGAACTTTTCCTGGAGTGCTTCCAGAAGCTCCCGCCCTTCTTCCGCGGAGATATGACCGGCCGAATAGTCCTGCATGTACAGTTTCCCCCCCTGGGGATGCAGATTTACCAGATTGAGGCGAAAGGCCACATCCCCTTTTCCCAGCTCGACACCTATACTGGCCGCCTCCAGAGGGGACCGGCCGGTATAACAGGTCCGCGGGTCATAGCCGAAAACCGAGAGGTTAGCCACGTCGCTCCCCGGCGTATATCCTTCGGGGACGGTCCGGACCAGGCCCAATTCCCCCCGCCTGGCCATAAAGTCCATGTGTGGGGTTTTTGCCGACTGCAGCGGCGTTTTCCCTCCCAGTTCATCCAGGTTCTTATCGGACATCCCGTCACCGAGCAGAACGATATATTTCATAACTCACTATATCCTTTCATCCTATTTGGACGCGCTTGCGCGCCGAAGCGCTACAGGCCACCTCCGCCAAAGCAGCCTTGGCTGCGGCGGCCGGGCGCGCAGGCACGGATAAAATCTGATAAACGCGGATAAAATCGAAATCCAGCAATCTCAAATGATTCACCCAAAAGGTTATTTCAGTCTTGTGTTTCATGCGTTTGTTTTATCTGCGTTAATCCTGTTTTTTTCCGCGTTAATCCGCGTTCAATTGCAGTTTTAAGGTTTATCATATTTGGCACTATGCAATGCGAAATTCCACACTAATTCCTCACCCACGGGGATGAATTTCCTGATGCAGCCTTTTCAACCGTTCGCGGGTGACGTGGGTGTATATCTGCGTGGTCGACAGGTCCGCATGGCCCAGCATGATCTGGACACTGCGCAGATCGGCGCCGTTTTCCAGCAGATGGGTGGCAAAGGAATGGCGGAGTGTGTGCGGCGATATGCTTTTGACAATGCCGGCCACCCTTGCCCTTTTCTTGATTATATTCCAAAAAGCCTGACGTGTCATCCGGTCCCCGAGCCTGCTCAGAAAAAGATACGGGCAATCGCCCGATCTGTCCAGAGCGGGCCGGACGATAGCGGTATATGCGGCCAGGGCAGTTTGTGCCGATTCACCCATCGGCACCAGCCGCTCTTTCTCCCCTTTGCCCATGGTCAAAAGGAATCCCGCCTCCATGTTTACATCCCTGATCCGCAATGCGACCAGTTCCGATGCGCGCAGCCCGGTTGCGTAAAGAAGCTCAAGCATGGCCCGGTCACGGACCTCATTCGGCGTCTCGCCGCCGGCAGCCGCCAAAAGCTGCTCGACCTCCCTCGAACTTAAGACTTTCGGAAGTTTGCCGCCTGTTTTCGGCGCTTCGATAATTGACGTTGGATTTACGTCGCAATAATTTTCAATTATCAGGAACCGGTGGAACATCCGCGTTGCCGAAAGCGCCCTGGCGCGGCTGCGCGGAGAAAGCCCGGTCTCCTTCAGGCGGGCGATATGGGCTGCGACATCAAGCGGCCCGACCCGTGCGAAAGAGTCATGCCCCTCCTTCTCAAGGTGATTCAGATATCGTCCTATGTCGCGGCTGTAGGCCTCCAGGGTGTTTCGGGCAAGCCCCTTTTCGACCAGGAGATAGTTGAGAAATAGATCCAGATAGTGATTCATGAATATATTACCACAAAAAACAGTTGACTCACACGAAGCCACGCTTGCGCGCCAAAGCGCTACAGCGCACAGGCACAAAGCCACAAAAAAATCATGAAATCCATTTTGGGTCAAAAACTCTGTGTCTTTGTGGCTTTGTGTGATATCCGCTTTATTCAGGATTATTCTTCTATCGCCTTGACAAGACGTGACCTGATCTCATCCAGTCTCTTTTCGTTTAATACCTTATGGCCGAAGATATCTTTCACATAGAAGACGTCCGCCACCTGGTCAACCTTGGTGGAAATTTTGGATACGCCGATATAGAGCCCCAATTCCGTGAGGGTACTGGTTATCTGGTACAATAATCCGACCTTGTCATGGGTATAGATATCAATGACCGTATAGTCGGCCGCTACCTCATTATCTATTTCCACCCGGGTCGGGAAGCGCGGTTTCGGTTTTTCCGTCATAAGTGTCGGCCGGTGCCGTTTCTCCACCAGAGTCCTGACCCGCACCTTCCCCTCCAGGACCTGGCGCATGTCGTCTTCAAGCTTTTTCCAGCGGCTCTCGTCGGTAATGACGAACCCCTGCGGGGCATTCACCTGCAGAACGTCCAGTACCTTGCCGTTGGTGCTGGTATGGATCTGGGCGCCGAGTATGTTCATCCCGTTGGCCGCCATTACTCCCGTTATTTTGGAAAAGAGTCCGCTGACATCCAGGGTGCAGATGATATAGTTTGTATATCCCCGCTCCGTCTCATGAACGATCCTGGTAATCATGGTGTTCTCCCCCAGGATCAGCATGATCCGCACATGTTCAGCCAGGATAGAAGGCGTATTTTCCAGGAGATGGCGGGTGGTCATCGCCTTCAGTTCCTCCTTCACCAGTTCCGGCGGGAATTCATTGCCCAGGATTTCAATAACCTTCCGTCTTACTTTTTTCACCCGTTCACTTCTGGCTTCGAATCTGAAGTCGCCCCGTTCCAGCACCTCGAAGGTCTTCTCATAAAGTTCCTGGAGGAGAAGCGCCTTCCATTCGGTCCAGACATCGGGCCCTACCGCCTTGATATCCGCATAGGTGAGGAGATAGAGCATTTTCAGGTTTTCGCTTTTCCCCATCTGCCGGCTGAACTGGATGATCATCTTCTCGTCATGCAGGTCGCGGCGCTGGGCAATATGGGCAAACAGAAGATGGTTTTGGACCAGGAATGCCAGGCGTTCACTGTCCTCTTTGGAAAGCCCCATGCGGCGGGTAATGGTGGGGACCATGGCCGCGCCCTTGTCCGCATGCCCCCCCCCTTCTCCTTTCCCCATATCGTGCAGAAGAACGGCCAGAACAAGGAGTTCCCGCTTATCCACTTCATTGGCGAGCTGGGTCAAAAGCGGCAGATCCGCGTCATGTTCACCCCTCCAGAGCCTGGCTATTTCATCCACGGCGAACAGGGAATGGATATCAACCGTGTAGATGTGATAAATGTCGTGCTGAACCTTACAGTAGAGCTTCTCGAATTCGGGTATGAAGTGATTCAGAAACTCCAGGCTATGCATGAGCTGCAGGGTTTCCCCCAAACCTTTTGCAGATCTCAAGATATTGAAAAACGATGCATTCACCTCTCTGTTTCTACGGAACCTGTCGTTTATCTGGTCGAGATTATTTCTGATAAGCAATTTGGTTTTCATATGCAGGGTGACGCCATGCTTCTGGGCATACTCGAAAATCTTCATCAGCCGGGAAGGGTCTTTTTCCACGACCGTTTCATCGGGGATCACCAGTTCCCCCTTGATTATGTAAAAGCCGTCACCTACCGGCCGCCTGATCAGATAACCGAGGATCTTCAACGCCCTTTCTTCGCGCCAGGTACACTTTGAGATCAGCATCGCGGAAAAGTTCTTCACCTTATTGGCGTGGAGGTAGTAATCACGCATGAACTCTTCAACGGCAAGGACCTTCCCCCTGTTCACATAGCCGAGAAAGTCGGCCACTCTGGTCTGGGCGTCGAAGGTCAACTGATCGTTTTTTCGTCCGGATAAATAATGCAGTTCGTTACGTATCCTCCAGAGAAAAGAGAGCGAGCTGAAGTAGACGGAAAGTTCTTCCTCTGTCAGAATCCCCTTGATAATCAAGTCGTGCGGTGCGGTCAGCTTGTACTTTACCTTGGCGACCCAGAGGGCGGTATGCAGGTCCCGGAGCGCCCCTTCCCCTTCCTTGATGTTCGGTTCCAGGGTATAGACGGTCGAACCGTACTTCTCCCGGCGCGTTTCCATTTCATTCACTTTTTGTTCAATGAATGAATCGCTTCCCTTGGCCAGTATCTGGGTGAGCATCATCTCCTGAAAATCCTTGAAAAGTGTGCGGCTGCCGATGAGAAAGCGGGAGTCCATGAGCGCCGTTTTAACGGTCGAATCTGCATTGGCCATTTCCGCGCAATCGTTCAGGGTGCGAACCGAATAACCGACATCCAGCCGCATATCCCATAAAAAATAGAGAAGTTTCTGGGCAATGTTCTCCACGTGCTGGGAATCTCTCCCTTTATAGAGAAACATCAGGTCAATGTCCGAATAGGGGTTCAACTCGCCCCGGCCGTACCCGCCGATAGCCACCAGGACCAGGCGCTCCCGGGTCTTGCCGACATAAGCCAGATCCCCGGTGATGCAGTGAAAGAGTTTGCCGACCATTTTATCCGTCATGGCGGTGATCGCCTCGACTATCCGTTCACCACCTGCACCGGCACGATGCTCACTTTTTATCTCTTCCCGGTAGTGATTGAGAAAATGTTTGCTGGCGGCCAGATAAAGGGGTCTCTTCTCGGCGAACGAGGCCCTGCCGGCATCGCCGGCATAATAGGTCTCATCCGGGAAGTATTTGTTGATGTCGAATTCCATAAAACCTCAAGCTAGCTGCTAGCTGCTAGCAGCTGGTGGCTATTTCAAACCCGCAATATACTCCCGTATCCCTTCCAGCACCCCGTCCGCGGTACATTCCTGATAGTTGGGGTCTTTGAGCCGGGCTTCCTCTCGTTCGTTGCTGACAAAGGCGGTTTCCACGAGAATGCTCGGCATGGTGGCACCGACCAGCACATAAAAAGGCCCCTGCTTGACACCGAGGTTCTTTACGCCGGAATATCTGTTGCCGACCTTACGGTAAACGGCCTTCTGCACCTCGTCTGCCAGGTGGGCCGAATCGTTCAGCTTGTAATTGGCCATCAGGTCGAAGAGGACGGCCTGCAGAATGCTCACCTTTTCCAGGGAGGTGCCGTTTTCCTTGGCAGCAAGCTGGGCCACTTTTTCCGTTTTGGCAAGGTTGAGGTAATAGGTTTCGATGCCGGCGGCGGCCCGGTTCATGGAGGCATTGGCATGGATGGAAACGAAAAGGTCCGCGCCGACCTGATTGGCTATGGCGGTTCGTTCCTGCAGCTCCACAAAGACGTCGGTAGACCTGGTCAGCACCACATCCAGCCCGAGTTCCTCGCGCAGCTTGCGCGCCAGCCTGAGCGCGATCTGCAGCACGATGTCCTTTTCCCTGGTTCCGCCGGCCCCCAGCGCGCCCGGATCATGCCCGCCATGGCCTGCGTCGACGACAATCCGCCTGATCCTGCCGATTGCCGGCCTTGCTGCGCCCTTTGCCTTTTCCTGAACGGGAGTCGGCTTGACCTCCGGCGTTGCCGGCAGGGGAACGAGGCTCGGCTCTTTTGGCCGGGAGATCGCGGTCTGCCGTTCTCCCCCGACATCGACGATGATGCGGAACGGATCGGAAAATGTAAAAACCTTGAACTCCTTCATGCTCTCCAGGTCGAGCACGATACGGACCGTATCGAGCCGGTACTGGCCGACCCGGGCCATCTTCAACAGACCGTCGCCGATCGGGATATCCTTTACCCCCGGGCCCACCCGCGCGGTGCTTATATCGATGTAAAGCCGCGGCGGGACATCCTTCTCCCCATTCCGGGGCAACTGGTGGTACTCGAAACCCGCTTCACGGTCCAGGGTAATGACGATGCGCGTGTAGTCCGGGTTCGACCAGTGGCGCAGCTCCGTGAGCAGGGCCGGAGGGCCGCTCTTTTCAACATTCTCCGCTATTGCCTTGGTTTGCGGCTTCACCACCTTGACACTTTTTTTAGCGGATGCCTTCCCCTTCCTTTTTTTCCCGGAGTGAGCCCCCTTCCCGGTTTTCCTGGCGGATTTTCCCGCGGATTTTCCCGCATTCCGGGTTTGATTTGTATCTGTCGACTGTTCGCCAACGGCCAGCCCCGGCAGAACCATGGCCATAAACATGATGAAGGTGCATAAAAACAGCTTTCTCGCCATAGCTAAACCATCCTTTTCAACTCATCGAGTATATTCAGCGCTTCAAGGGGGGTAAGGGTCGCCACATTGAGGGCCTTGAGCCTGGTCCGGAGCAGGTCCTCCGTTGTTTCGAAGAGCGCAAGCTGGGGACTGCTAACCGCCATCACTCCCTTTTTCCCCCTGGCAATCCGGGGGACCCCTTCCTCGCCATACTCCCCCTTTTCCAGGTTGTGCAGTATTTCCCTGGCCCGTTCGATAACTTCCAGGGGAATCCCGGCCAGTCTTGCCACCTGGATCCCGTAGGAATGGGAAGTGCCGCCCGGCACGATCTTGCGCAGAAAGATGATCTGCTCGTTCCACTCCCTGACCGCGATGTTGAAGTTCTTTATTCCGTTCCGGGTAACCGCCAGCTCGGTCAGCTCATGGTAGTGGGTGGCGAAAAGGGTCTTCGCGGCATGGCTCTCGCAGTCATGGAGAAACTCGGCAACCGCCCAGGCAATGGATACCCCGTCGAAGGTGGAGGTCCCCCTGCCGATCTCATCGAGGATGATCAGGCTCCGCGGGGTCGCGTTGCGCAGGATATGGGCGGCCTCCGTCATCTCGACCATGAATGTGGATTGGCCGCGCGCCAGATTGTCCGTGGCGCCGACCCGGGTGAAGATCCGGTCGGTAACCCCAATGCGCGCCTCGGCAGCCGGGACGAAGCTCCCGATCTGCGCCATCAGGGTGATGAGCGCCACCTGGCGCATGAAGGTCGACTTCCCCGCCATGTTCGGGCCGGTGATGATGAGGATCCGGTTCTCCCCGTTGTCGAGCGCCACGTCATTGGGAACAAAGCGCTCCCCCAGCCCCATCGCCTCGATTACCGGATGCCGTCCCTCCAGGATGGTGATATTGTCGCCGTCATCAACCAGTGGCCGGCAGTAGGAGCGCTCATGCGCCAACTCCGCCAGGGCGGCCAGCACGTCGAGAACGGC
This sequence comes from Geobacteraceae bacterium, assembly GCA_041484725.1. GTDB lineage: Bacteria > Desulfobacterota > Desulfuromonadia > Geobacterales > Geobacteraceae > JBGQDJ01. The sequence goes on from JBGPID010000026.1 coordinate 10,532, forward strand.
GAGCCGGTCCGCTGTCCGGGCGATCCTTTCCCCTTCCGCCGCGACCAGCTCGCGAAGCTCCTGGAAAAGGAGATACTCCAGATCGGCGATCCGCTCTTCGGCCCCCAGCACCTTTTCCTCATACTCTTTCAGTTCCGGGGTGATGTAACGCTCGGCGTTGGCCAGGGTCTGGCGGCGCATGTAATCGGCCGGAACGCTGGCCAGATTGGTTTTGGTCACCTCGATATAATAGCCGAAGACCTTGTTGTAGCGGATCTTCAGGGAGCCGATGCCGGTTCGCCCCTTCTCCCTGGCCTCCAGCCGGGCGATGAACCCCTTCCCCTCGCGGCTTAAAGAGCGCAGTTCGTCCAGTTCGGCGTTATAACCGTCGGCTATGATCCCCCCCTCCCGCATGACGAAGGGAGGGTTTGTCACGATCCCCCGGGTGATAAGATCGGCCAGGTCCGCCAGGGGGTCGATCTCCTTCTGGAGCCTTTGCAGGAGCGGGGCCGACGCGGAAGAGAGCTTATCCTTGATGGCGGGAAGCCGCAGGAGCGATTCCTTCAGCGCCGCCAGGTCCTTGGCGGAGGCGGAGGCGAGGCTGATCCGGCCGTTCAGCCTTTCCAGGTCGTAGACACCGTGCAAGAGGTTGGCGATCTCCCCCCGGCCGGCGGGGTCCCGGAGGAGTTCATCAACGGCATCCTGGCGCTCCACGATCCGCTCTACACTGACCAGGGGATAGTTGATCCACTGCCTGAGCTTTCTCCCTCCCATTGCCGTTGCGGTCCGGTCCATCAGCCCCAGGAGGGAACCCTTGCGTTTTCCGTCGGCAAGGGTGGAGGTCAGTTCCAGGTTGCGCCGCGTGGAATCGTCCAGCACCAGGAATTCCCTGGTCTTGTAAGGTATGATGGTCCTGACATGCCCGGCCTTGCCCATCTGGGTTTCCCGGAGATAATGGAGGATGGCGCCGGCAGCCAGCACCCCCTCTTTCAGCCCCTCGCACCCCATGTGATCGGGCGAGGCCACCCCGAACTGCTCGGTGAAAAGCCTCCGGCTATAATCCGTATCGAAAACCCACTCCTCCAGATAGGTGATGATCCTCTCCCCGGTGACCGCGGCCAGTTCCTTCATCTTTGCTCCGTCACGGAAAGATGCCGGCAGGATGATCTCGCGCGGATTGACGCAGAGCAGCTCGGCGGCCGCGGCATCGGCGCTTTCCAGTTCCGTGACCCGGAATTCGCCGGTGGAGAGGTCCAGGAAGGCAAGCCCCCGGAGGGTCCCGCTGCCGCTGAAAATGGCGAGGAGATAGTTGTTTTCTTTGGGCGAGAGGCTTTCGCTGTCCACCACCAGCCCCGGGGTAACAACCTTGACCACCCGGCGCTTGACGATCCCCTTGGCGGTTTTCGGATCTTCAACCTGCTCGCAGATGGCCACCTTCTCGCCGGCCTCGATCATCCGCGCGATATAGGGAGTAACGGAGTGATACGGGACGCCGCAGAGGGGGACATCAGCGCCGCTGGCGTTCTTGTTGCGGGAGGTGAGAGCTATATCGAGAATGCGCGAAGCCTTGACCGCATCGTCAAGAAACATCTCGTAAAAATCACCCATGCGAAAGAAAAGAATCGTATCGGGATAATCGGCCTTTATTTCGAGATACTGCCGCATCATCGGCGTCAAATCGGACATATAAACCCTTTATTGCTCTTTTAACAGCTTTTCATCCTAACAAAATCGGCCACCCTTGTAAAACTAAAAACAGGCCTTTCCCAGGCAGACTATTTTGACGTTCAGCCGGCAGTTTTTCAAACGGTGTTTCAAAATGAGAAACTAACTTATTGACATGTGACATGGTGATGGGGTAAATAATTGCATTCATTAAAATTGATCGGTTACCTGTCCGGGGGGTCGCAGCATGCATGACCTTTGGCGTCTTTGGGGAAAATAAAAAGCCGCTTCCGAAAGCAACTCTGCTGGCCGGGGTGGCTTTTTCGTTGTAATGCGGTAAGCTTTTTACAATTCTTCATCCGCATCCCCGAACATATCGGATTGAGTCCGGAGAACTTTTGTCATGTCGGAACAGTATCTGCTTGATTTCATGTACTTTACTATTTTCTTCCTGGTCGGCCTCCTGGCGGCCGTATGCCCGATCATCCTGTCCAGGCTGATCTCCCCCCGGGCCGTCCAGAAAAAGACCGTCGAGCCGTACGAATGCGGCATGGATCCATATGGCTCGGCCTGGGATATCAGGTTCAACATCAGCTATTATCTCTACGCCCTGATCTTTCTCGCCTTCGATGTTGACATCCTCTACCTCTTTCCGGTCGCCACGGCATACGACAAGGTTTCCGGCCTGCGCGGCGTGACCGAACTGTTCATCTTCATCGCCATCCTCTCGCTTGCCATAATTTACGCCTGGGCCAAAGGAGTCTTCTCTTGGACGAAGAGACGAAAAGCAAGCTGAGGGCCCACAGCTACGCGGAACTGGCCCGCCGGCGCGGGGAGAGCGGACCCTACGAGCCTGCTGGGGACGCTGGAGAACCGATCATCCGGCTCGAGCTGGCGGAGAAGGTGCTCAATCTGTGCCGGGCCAACTCCCTCTGGCCGATGACCTTCGGCACTGCCTGCTGCGCCATCGAGATGATGGCCCTCGGTATGGCCCGCTTCGACATGTCCCGCTACGGGGCGGAGGTGTTCCGTCCTTCTCCACGCCAGTGCGACCTGATGATCGTCGCCGGCACGATAAACAGGAAGATGGCCCCGGCGGTCATCACCCTCTACGAACAGATGGCGGCTCCCAAATGGGTGATTGCCATGGGGAACTGCGCCATATCCGGCGGTCCTTTCGCGGTCAGGGAGAACTACAACGTGGTGGAAGGGGTCGATCGGCTGATCCCGGTGGATGTCCATGTGCCGGGGTGTCCGCCGCGGCCCGAGGGGCTCCTCGAGGGGATTCTCAAGCTGCAGGAGAAGATGACCGGGACCCGCTTTCCATTTCCCCAGTTCAGACCGCCCAGGGAAAAGAAAAGTGAGAAGTAAGACGTGCCTGCGCGCTGTAGCGCTTCGGCGCGCAAGCGTGAGAAGTGAGAGGTGGGAAGTGACTCAACTGATCGACGAACTGCGGGGTTTGCCCGCGCAGGTAAATGAGGTCGATTACCGGAAGAGGGGGTACCACATCGAGGTCCTCCTTTCCGCCGGAGAGGTGCGCCGCTTCGCCGGGATACTGCGCGCCCACCGCTTTTACCTGGTTTTCGTCAGCGCGGTCCATCTGGCCCCAGCCATTGAGGTCATTTACCAGTTCGCCTCCCATTCGGACCCGTGCAGGATAATCGGACGGGCGCAGGTAACGGATGACGGCAGCATCCCCACCGTATCGGACATCTTCGCCGGCGCCAACTGGCATGAACGTGAAACAATGGAGATGTTCGGCGTGGTATTCAGCGGCCACCCCTACCCGGAGCCGCTCCTCCTGCCGGAGGATGCGGCAGGCTTGAATCCGCTCCTCAAGGGTGAGGGTGGTGTGAAAACAGCGGAGCAGGTCCGTTGGCCGGCTGGAGACGGGACTTGAGGGATTGAGTATTCGCCTATGGATTCAGCAACGAACAACCGAGAGAGGCACAGCTTCTTTCTCAACATGGGTCCCCAGCACCCGAGCACCCACGGTGTCCTGCGCCTGCTACTGGAGATGGACGGGGAGTATGTCCTCGAACCGGAGCCGGTGCTAGGTTACAGCCACCGCATCCAGGAGAAGATGGGGGAGTCCCGGACCTGGGCCGGTTTCATGCCGAATACCGGGCGGCTGGACTACCTGAGCGCCCTGATCTACAACCACGGCTATGTGGGGCTCATCGAGAGGATGACCGGCATCGAGCCGCCGCCTCGGGCAGAATACATCCGGGTGATCACCTCGGAGCTGAACCGGATCTCCAGCCACCTCCTCTGGCTCGGTGCCTTCCTCCTCGACCTGGGGGCCTTCACGCCGATCCTCTATACCTTCGACGACCGGGAGAATATCCTCGATATCCTGGAAGACGTTACCGGCGCGCGCCTAACCTACTGCTATTTCCGGGTCGGCGGCGTCTGCCGCGACGTGGACGAAAGGTTTGTCGACGCGACCCGCACCTTTGTCAGGCGGCTGAGAAGCCGCTTCCCTCTTTACGAGAAGCTGGTCACCAGCAACATCATCTTTATCAAGCGGGTGCAGGATATCGCCCGTTTCACCCCGGACATGGCGCTGCGCTACGGCGTCACGGGGCCGATACTGCGGGGGACGGGGGTAAGCTACGACATCCGCAGGAACGAGCCCTACTCGGTATATCCCGAGCTGGAGTTCGATATCCCGGTCGGCGAAACAGGCGACTGCATGGATGTCTACCTGGTACGGGTACGGGAGATGGAGCAGAGCCTGAGGATCATCGAGCAGGCCCTGGAGAGGCTGCCGGACGGACCGTTCCGGGTCAAGGTCCCGCGCCGCCTCAAGCTCCCCAGGGGGGATGTCTCATTCTCAGTGGAAACGGCCCGCGGCGAGCTCGCCTACTATCTGGTCAGCGACGGGAGCGACGTCCCGTACCGGCTGAAGGTCCGCTCCCCCTCCTTCTCCAACCTGAGCCTCCTTCCGGAACTCTGCCGCAACATGCTCCTCTCCGACC
>JBGPID010000027.1:0-14933 GCA_041484725.1 Geobacteraceae bacterium
AATCTCCCGGTGTAAAGATTTTCCCACCCGCGATGGAAACCTCCTGCTGTTTTTTCCCCGACAATTCTTTGTTTCATCGTACACTGACCTTTTCTGTTTTCAATCATTCCCCTGAAAACAGCGGTATCATCACGGTTGGCGGCGATGTGTTTTTGTCGTCCACTACCGTGTTACCGCCGTCACCTTTCTGGGCAATCGGTTTGTCCCAGCGGCTTGCGCGTACAATCTCTCATGCGGATACTACATTCAATACGATAACATGAAGCCACGAAGAAGTCATTGCAGGTCTTCCCTGCAATGCCGACGACGGAACCGCCATTGTTAGCGTTTGCCTGCAACTCCGTATAAACCATTTATAAGGAATCATTATGTCTTTTGAAAAACTGCAGCTCTCCCCCTCTATCCTCAAGGCCATTGCCGCATGCGGCTATACCACTCCCACGCCGATCCAGGAGCAGGCCATACCCATGGCACTGGCCGGACACGATCTGATCGCCTCGGCCCAGACGGGCACCGGCAAGACCGCCGCCTTTGTTCTGCCGGCATTGGAGCTTTTGAGCAGGCCCCCCCGGAATAATTCCCGGGGGCCGCGCATCCTGGTGCTGACCCCAACCCGTGAACTGGCCAATCAGGTAACAGACGCGGTCCGCGGTTACGGGAAATTCATGCGCGTAAGAAGCGGCGCCATCCTGGGCGGCATGCCGTACCGCGAACAGTTGCAGCTCCTATCCCAGCCGGTTGACCTGATAGTCGCCACCCCCGGCCGACTGATCGACCACCTGGAGCGGGGACGGATGAATCTCTCCCGGCTGGAGTTGCTGGTGCTGGATGAAGCAGACCGTATGCTCGATATGGGTTTCAGCGAGGACGTGGACAAGATTGCCGGCCTTGCCCCGGCCGACCGACAGACCATGATGTTCACTGCGACCATGGATGAGACGATGGCAAAACTGGCGAAGCGTCTTCTGCGCGAGCCGGTGCGGATCGAGATCGTCGGCAAGCATATGACGCTCGACCAGATCGAGCAGCGCCTTCATGTAGCAGACAACCTCCAGCACAAACACAGAATGCTGCAGCGTCTCATTTCGGACATCGACCTGACCAGGGCGATCATCTTCTCCGCCACCAAACGTGATGCTGATGTCATAGCCCATGATCTCGCCGCCCAGGGCCATTCCGCTGCCGCTCTGCACGGAGACATGACCCAGGGCGCCCGTAACCGCACCATCACCGCCATGCGCCGCGGCAAGGTGCGGCTTCTCGTGGCGACGGATGTGGCGGCGCGCGGTCTCGACGTCTCCGGCATCAGCCATGTCATCAACTTCGACCTCCCCAAATGCGCCGAGGATTATGTGCATCGCATCGGCCGCACCGGCCGGGCCGGCGCTTCCGGCATCGCCGTCTCTTTCGCCTCGTTGAACGATCTCGCCTACCTGCAGCGGATTGAGCGTTTCATCGGCCAGTCGTTGCCGCAGCATGTGATCCCCGGTCTGGAACCGATGCGGCAATTGAACCGCCTAGCCGGGAATTCCGGCAAGCGGAGCCAGGCACTCGACGGGAGGGGGAAGGGGAGTAAAACTCCTGCCCAAAGGAGTAATTACCGGAAAGATGACACCCCCAAGAGCGGCAATCCCCGCGCCAGGAAATGGGGGGAAAAGCCTTCCCATGCCGTGACGGTGGAGTACCGCAACGCCGGCGCCCCCCGTGCCCGCCGGCATGAGGCCTGATTTTAGCCCGTTATAGAAGGCTTCGCAGCAGAAAAAGGCGCCCCATTGCAGGACGCCTTTTTCTTTGGGGAAGTGGATGTTACGCAAAAATCGCTTGTTGCACCACAGAGTTGATGACAATCTCCCCGTCAGGTGATAAAGTACATAATCCCGGCAACGCAACGAAAACCGGGAAACCACATGCGCATCAGATCATATTCTATGGAAAGATAACCGGCGGGTATAAAACCGGCCCGTTTCTTCGCGGCACGCGCGCAAAATCACGGCTGCGGCTAAAATCCATGATGTTGCTTTTGTGGGCACATCACCTAAAGGAGACTTTGAAATGGCTATTGAACTACTTCGTGATCATGATTTGGACGGCACGATCCAGAATTGCGTTACATGGAACTGCAGTTGTGGTGCGGCAAGGGTAATCCCCTTTCAGAAACTCAAAGACAGGGAAAAGGTACCGTGCCCCCAATGCGGTTGTGTTAATACCTTCTTTTCCGGGATAATTGACAAGCTTGAAAGTGAGTTGAATGGCTAACCGTCTGATCATTGACAGATCACAGGAAAGAAGGAGAGCCAAATCCGAACCCCTGGGGAATATTCGCTGAAACACAAGCCGCCCTTGTAAGCCTGGTGCTGACGGGCGGCTTTTCAGTTAGAGCGGGAGTTGAAGCTCCAGTATTTCAAGACTAAGGAGACAACATCATGAGCAAAGGTCAGGACAGCAAGAAGGCAACCAAAAAAGAACCGGCCAAAACCCCGAAAGAAAAAAAGGCCGAAAAAAAGATCAAAAAGGATGAAAAGAAGAAATAAAGGAGAATGTATGGAAACAGACTCAAAAACATCGAATCCCGTCCCAGCCACCGATATGCCGAGTAATTACTTCCGATTCCATCTTCCGCATCTTCATCTTGGCTCTGTCTTCGGGGATGATTGGTTCTCACTGAAGGCCGAGGCTTTCGCCCGTTTTTTCGGGACACCTGTTTTTCTTGTTTCACAGACAGTTATAGTTGCAATCTGGATCGGGCTGAACGCCGCTGGATTTACCAAGTTCGATGTCTATCCCTTTATTCTGCTCAATCTCGCTTTCAGTCTCCAGGCAGCCTATGCCGCCCCACTTATCTTGCTTGCCCAGACACGACAGGCAGACCGCGATAAGGCGCACGCCGATGCCGACGCACAACATCGGGAAGCCCTCGCCATGGCTAGCGAACAACGTCAGACACTGGCCGCACAACAGGCCGGTCAGATGATGGAGCTGCTTCAGCAGAATACGCAACTGACCGAACTCGTAAAAGAGCTGAGCCAGCGTATTGAGGCGCTGACCGTCGATATGCACAGCAAATTTGCTCAATCCGGCCCGCAGGCATAAGTTTTTCCACCTCCAATCAGCGATCGCGTTAACAGGAGGTAAACTGAGCATTGTCCCGAAGCCGGCCGATGTGCTACTGCACAACGTCGGTCTTAAATGAATCTATACCTATGATCCGGAGGATAAAAATATGTATGCAGAGCAAAAAATAATGAACGAAGTGGCGTTACACATGAGTAAATACGGTGGCAAGTATCAGGACTGGTATGTCGGTGTTGCCGCCGATGCCAAGTCAAGGCTTTTCAATGACCACGGAGTAAATGAGACTAGTGATGCATGGATTTGTCGGCAGTGCGTTAATGATGTTGCTGCTCGTCAGATCGAACGGTACTTTATAAAAAAAGGGTGCAAAGGTGGCCCCGTTGGCGAAGAGAAGTCAGCCATGTTTTTCTACGCATACATGATTCAACCGCATACCCGTCAGTAAAGCATGCCAGGGGGGAGTCGCTTGTCGACCTCCCCTGCTCCTTCGATCGGAAACACATTTCCCGTCTCCGTAACGTCAACCGATTGGAGCCGTAACCGAGTATGGCCCTTCACCCCTTCTATATAAAAGTCGGGTTAAAGCTGATTTTTCATATTCCATCATCCATAATTCACACTTGCCTTTAACATTGACTTAGGAGTTGTAAAGGTGTATGTGATGGCGTAGTTATGCAGTTTTTTGGAGATGACGAATGAGTTACCCTGAACCCTTGGTGAAGATTAGATAATAGGCAAGCCGCCCTTGTCAGCCTGGTGCTGACGGCGGCTTTTCTATTTGTGGGGGAGTTGCAGTCCAGTATTGGAAGACCCTTTGTCCATCTCAGCTTATAAGTTGCAGTCTTGCATTCCCGACCCCATTTCCCCCTCTCCCAATCCCGCTTTTATTCCACGATAAAAAAACGGTGTAACCATTTGTTATAATAGTGTATATTATATTTATGAAGAGTACTGATCGCAGCCTAATTGGAGGATACCATGATAAAAGTCATCGTTCATAATAACCGAGAGCAGAAGTGTTGGTATATCGATAGAACTCCAGCGACTGGACCGCCAACCGGGAAAGTATGTTATGAGTCTCGGGAAAGAGCTCTAGCAGTGGCCCATAAGCAAAATCCATACATGAATATTTACGTTGAGGATTAGTGGAAAATGGGAGTTAATAGGTCTTCCCAACTTTGCAACTTTGCAAGTCTGCCCCGACATGTTCCCCCAGGAATATCCAGGTGCAATTGAATTTAATTTTCATTTGCATTTTTTGCCAATGTTGATATAATTGACTCATCAGAAGGATAGAGTATGAATCAAAGGAGGCTAGCCATGAATAAGATAGCGATATTATTTTCAATGCTGGCGGCCGTTCTGTTGTTGAGCGCTTTACCGGCATTTTCCGGCTCCGGCCCATTTGGCAGTTACGGGCTTTCAGGTAATTTCGATATGGCACAGGGAGTTGAGACGCGTCACAATGCAGTTGCAAGCGGTTCAGGCCCTTACGGCCTTTTCGGTCCTACCTTCAAAGGAGTTGACACGCCTCGGACAGCAGTTGCAGGCGGTTCCGGCCCTTACGGTGCTTTCGCCAGTTCCGGCATGATAGGGTGGGATGCGTCGCATGAGATTGCAAATAAGGATGAATGCCTGTTGGTCGCCATAGTCTGCCCGCCAGATATCAACAAATGAGGATCTACAGACTGAATGCGAGGAAAACTTGGGACACTCCCTAAAATAAAGGATAAGTCAGGGAGTGTCCCTTGTTTTTTTGTTTAATAGATAACAGCGTCCATTCACCCATGTTTGCTTTTTTGTTTTTAAAATCCGCGTGTATCTGATTTGATCTGCGTCCCATCAAAGATTTATGGTTTTATTAATGTCTCCCCGGTTTTGACTTTCTTCGTGTAACTTCGCGTCCTTCGTGGATCAAACAACTTTTCAAGCATGCGACCGGTCAGCAAAAATTACCGGGGCATGGTGAAATACCGTTCCCGGCTTCAGACCCGTTCGTACGGTTCGAAGAGCCGCTTGAATTCGTCCAGCGCAAAACGATCGGTCATCCCCGCGATATAGTCGCAGATGACCCGTTCCCGTCCATGGTGTTCCATTTTTATCAGGTATTTCCGGGGAAGGAGGGTGGGGTGTTTCAGGTATGTTTCAAACAGTTGTATGAGATAGCGCTCGGCCTTTACCCGCATTCTTTCCACCTTGTAGTGGCGATAAAGATTTTCCATCAGAAAATGTTTCAATTCCCGGTTTTTCCGTGACAGTTCCGGTGTGAAGCTGACCACCTGCCGGTTCACCAGGCGCAGCTCCGCCAGGCTCTGGATGTTGTATTCCTGAAGATTTGCCCGGGTTGCAGCGGTCAGGTCCATGATAAAGAGGCCGATAAGGGCACTGATGGTCTGGTATTTCCTCCGTTCCTCATCCAGGTCGGGATACCGGGCAACAACGCTTTCATTGACTTCCCGCCAGATTTCCACCTGATTAAGCTGGCGCGGGGTGATGTATCCCGACTTGAGCCCGTCATCGATGTCATGGTTATTGTAGGCGATCTCATCGGCGAAATTGATGATCTGCGCCTCGATGCAAGGGACAATGCCGGGAAGAAATTCCGCCATGACTTCTTCCGGCCGGTCATAGGGGGACGCATGCTTGAGAATCCCCTCCCGGACCTCCCAGGAGAGGTTCAGGCCGTTGAATCCCGGATAACGTTCTTCCAGTTCGTCGACAACCCGGAACGACTGCCGGTTATGCTCAAACCCGCCATGCCCCTCCATCAGGCGGTTCAGGACCTCTTCGCCGGTGTGGCCGAACGGTGTATGGCCCAGATCGTGGGCCAGGGCCAGGGTTTCCGTCAATTCCTCATTCAGTCCGAGCCGTCGGGCGATTCCCTTGCCTATCTGGGCAACCTCAAGGGAGTGGGTGAGGCGGGTCCGGTAGTAGTCCCCTTCATGATTGACAAAGACCTGGGTCTTGTATTCCAGGCGGCGGAAAGCGGCGCAGTGCACGATCCTGTCCCGGTCCCTCTCAAAGGCCGGCCGGTCGTCACGGAACTCTTCCGCATGCCTTCGGCCCCGGGACTCCGCGCTTCTGGCCGCATATCCCGCCAGGTCTGGCCTTTCCATGGAAGGTTCAACTGGCATCGGTGTATCCTCCTAAAGTGACCGTGCAATTAAAACCCGCCGCGGAGAGCGTGTCAACAACAAATTTGCGAGCGCCGTCCCCGGCGTCAATATGCTTGACCTTCAAGGCTTAATGGAGTATTTTTAAAAGACTTTGTCCAATGGAGCAGATGCATGGCCCGTCCCAGTTGGGATGAATATTTCATGGAAATCACCCATCTCGTTGCCCGGCGCTCGACCTGTCTGCGCAGGCAGGTGGGGGCACTCCTTGTCAAAGACAAAAACATTCTTGCCACGGGATATAACGGCGCCCCGTCCGGGGTTGCCCACTGCCTTGATGTCGGTTGTCTGCGGGAAAAGCTGCGGATTCCTTCGGGAGAGCGCCATGAGCTCTGTCGTGGTCTCCATGCGGAACAGAACGCCATAATCCAGGCGGCAAAACATGGGACCAATATCGACAACGCCACCCTTTACTGCACCACCATGCCCTGCATAATCTGCTCGAAGATGATCATCAATGCCGGTGTGAGGCGGATCGTTTTCGCGGAGGGGTATTCAGATCAACTGGCCGCGGAAATGATCGAGGAATCCGGGGTCGAAGTGGAACAATTCCGCTCTGCAGAAACCCTACGGGAGGCGCGATGAAGTGCCCGTTCTGTTCCTTTGCCGACAGTAAGGTGGTCGATTCCCGGCCGGACAAGGGGGGAGCTACCATCCGCCGGAGGCGGGAGTGCGAGTCGTGCGGCAAGAGGTTTACCACCCATGAGAGGATCGAGGAGATCCTCCCCCTCGTTCTGAAAAAGGATGGCCGCCGCGAACCGTTCGACCGGACCAAGATAATCGCCGGTATCCAGAAGGCGTGCGAAAAAAGGCCGGTTTCCATAGAAACCATCGAACGGCTGACCGACAGGCTGGAGGTGCGCCTGCAGGAGGGGGGCGAAAAGGAAGTACCGACCACGACAATCGGTGAGTGGGTGATGAACGAACTGCACGCGATAGATCAGGTGGCCTATGTGCGTTTCGCCTCGGTATACCGCTCTTTCAAGGATATAAACGAGTTTATGGAGGAGCTCCAGGACCTGCTGAAGAAATAGTAGAAACGCGCCTTTCCCGCAATCTCTGCGTTGCCCTGCGGGAATTCGTTGTGCGGCGTAGCCCTGCTACGCCTCCGCCGATTCCCTTGAGCGCCTTGACCTTGCGAAAAATTCGCGTTTCTTCGGAATGATGGGAAGCTGAATATCCTTTGATGCGTGATCTTCACGAGAAATACATGCGGCGGGCGCTTGCACTGGCGCGCAAGGGAATGGGGAAGACGGGGCCGAACCCGGCGGTGGGTTGTGTAATCGTCAGGGAAGGCTCAATTGTCGGCGAAGGGTGGCATGAACGTGCCGGGACCCCCCATGCGGAGATTCATGCCCTGGCCCGGGCCGGAGAGCGTGCCAGGAACGCCGATGTTTATGTCACCCTCGAACCCTGCGCCCATTTCGGCAAGACCCCCCCCTGCGCCGACGCATTGATCGAGGCCGGGGTGGCGCGGGTCTACGCCGGGATGGTCGATCCCAATCCGCGGGTGAAGGGCCAGGGTCTGGAAAGGCTTCGGCTGGCGGGTATCATAGCTGTTAGCGGCATCATGGAGAATGCCTGCAGGGTCGTGAATGAGCCTTTCATCAAACATGTGACAACCGGTCTGCCGTTTGTCGTTCTGAAGAGCGCCCTGACCCTGGATGGAAAGAGCGCTACCGCCGGCGGTGACGCCAGATGGATAACGAACGAGAGATCGCGGCGCTTCGTCCATAAACTGAGATCCCGGGTCGATGCGATCATGGTCGGCGTAGGGACCGTCATTGCCGATGATCCGCTCTTGACCTCCCGCCTCCCCGGGGGAAAGGATCCGCTACGGGTAGTGGTCGACTCCAACCTGCGCATCCCTCTTGATGCCCGGCTCCTCCATCTGGAATCGGCAGCCGGAACGGTTGTGGCGACCGTGAAAGATGACGCGGCGGCAGTCGCGAGGATCAGGGAGCGCGGCGCCGAAGTTCTCATCTGCCGGGAAAGGGATGGCAGGGTCAATCTCCATGACCTGCTGAGCAGGCTCGGCGCCATGAATATCCAGTCGCTCCTCCTCGAAGGGGGAAGCACCCTGGCCGGCGAGGCGCTGCGCCTCGGTCTGATCGACAAGGTCATGCTCTTTTTCGCGCCGAAGCTGGTAGGGGGAGAGGGTCCGGGGCTCTTCGCCGGCGAGGGGGTGGCGCGGATGGAGGATGCCATCTGCCTGCGCGATGTTACGCTTACCCGCTTTGCTGAAGATATATTGATCCAGGGATATCCGGAGCCGTTATGTTCACAGGGCTGATCGAAGAGGTCGGGAAGGTGGTGCGGATCGAGAGGACCGACACTTCGGCCAGGCTTACCGTAGCCGCCGGTTTCCCCCCCGGCGAAGTGGCGATCGGTGATTCCATCGCCGTAAGCGGTACCTGTCTTACCGTGGTGGAGAAGTCGAACGGGTCGTTTACCTTCGACGTCTCCCCGGAAACCATTTCCCGCACCGCTTTCCGGCAGCTGAAAAGCGGTTCCGTGGTCAATCTGGAACGCGCCCTGCGTCTTTCCGACCGTCTGGACGGCCATCTGGTGGCCGGCCATGTGGACTGCGTCGCCACCATAGCCGAACGGCGCGAGCTCTCCGGAAATATTCTCCTTTCCTTCCGCGTTCACGGGGCCTTCATCAGGTATCTGGCGGAAAAGGGGTCGGTGGCAATCGACGGTGTCAGCCTTACGGTCAATAACGTCACGGAAGAGACCTTCTCGGTGAATATCATCCCCCTCACATCCAGTCGGACCACCCTGGCGAGTAAGAGGATGGGGGATGAGGTGAATATCGAAACGGATATGCTGTGCAAATATGTGGAGCGCCTGCTGAAATTCCGGAATGCCAAGGATGCGGGAGGGGGCTTAAGCCTGGAACTCCTTGCGAAAAACGGGTTTCTGTGAGATAAAAATTGTTTCACGGACAGCGACCAGCTAATTATAATCAAGAAAGGTTTATTGAAATGTCTGTTGCAAAGATAGAAGAGGCCATAGACGAGATCAGACGGGGAAGAATGGTGATCCTGGTGGATGACGAGGACCGCGAAAACGAAGGGGACCTCACCATGGCGGCGGAGATGGTCTCCCCGGAGGCGATCAATTTCATGGCGAAATACGGTCGCGGCCTGATATGTCTCACCATGACCGCAGAGAAGTGCGATCAGCTCAACCTGCCGCTGATGGTTTCCAGCAATACTTCGTCGTTCGGCACCGCATTCACGGTTTCCATCGAGGCAAAAAAAGGGGTGACTACCGGCATTTCCGCTGCTGACCGCTCCCACACCATATTAACCGCGGTGGCGGACAATTCACGAGCCGAGGACCTGGCCCGGCCCGGCCATATCTTTCCCCTGCGCGCGAAAAAAGGGGGAGTGCTGGTGCGGGCCGGACAGACCGAGGGCTCCGTGGACCTTGCGCGCATGGCAGGGCTCAAACAAGCCGGGGTGATCTGCGAAATCATGAACGAAGACGGCACCATGGCCCGTATGCCGCAACTGAAAAAGTTCGCCAAGGAACACGGCATAAAGATCTGCACCATTGCCGACCTGGTCGCCTACCGGTTGAAACATGAATCGCTGGTGCGCAGGGCGGCCGATGTTCTGCTACCGACCAGTTACGGCGGTGATTTCCGGGCGATCGCCTTCGAAAACGACGTGGATAAGCTTGAGCACCTGGCCCTGGTCAAGGGTGAAATAACCGGTGACGAGCCGGTGCTGGTGCTGGTTCATTCCGAATGCCTGACCGGTGACGTTTTCGGCAGCCGCCGCTGCGACTGCGCGGACCAGTTGCATGAGGCCATGGAACTGATCGATAAGGCAGGGACAGGGGTAGTTCTTTATATGCGCCAGGAAGGGCGGGGAATCGGCCTCATCAACAAACTCAAGGCATACGCCCTGCAGGATGAAGGGAAGGACACGGTGGAGGCAAATCTGGAACTCGGTTTCAAGGCGGACCTGCGTGATTACGGGATCGGCGCGCAGATTCTGGTCAATCTGCGCGTGAAACATATCCGCCTGATAACGAACAATCCGAAAAAGATCATAGGCCTGGAGGGGTATGGAATCGATATCGTCGAGCGGGTCCCCCTTGAAACAACCCCTTCCACCACCAACATCGAGTACCTGAAGACGAAGAGGGAGAAGATGGGACACCTTTTGGAAAATATTTAAACAGCGCACAGGGTACAGCGTATAGCGTACAGGGTATAGCGTTTAGCGAATAGCGTATAGTGAACGGAGAACATCTTCATTTAGAAACAAGTATTTTCAGCATGGTGTATATTGCACTAAAAATGGAGGATCATATGCCTAGATTTATCGAAGGAAAGCTGGATGCCGGGGGGCTGAAATTCGGCATAATAGTCGGCCGTTTTAACAGCTTCATTTCCGAACGCCTGTTGGAAGGGGCGCTTGACGCGCTTACCCGCCACGGCGCGGCGGACAAGGGGATAGATGTGATGCGGGTGCCGGGCGCCTTTGAAATTCCGCTGGCTGCGCAGAAGATGGCGGGGACGGGGAAGTACGATGCGCTCATCTGTCTCGGCGCGGTAATCCGCGGCTCCACACCCCATTTCGACTATGTGGCTGCCGAAGTTGCCAAGGGAGTTGCCCATGTTTCCCTGGGAACGGGTGTTCCCGTGGCTTTCGGCGTGCTCACCACCGACACCATCGAGCAGGCAGTCGAAAGGGCAGGCACCAAGGCGGGGAACAAGGGATTCGATGCGGCCATGACCGCCATTGAAACCGCCAATCTGTTCAAGGGGCTTGCCTAAGTGGGAGTTCGCAGGGAAGGACGTGAACTGGCGCTGCAGCTGCTTTACGCGCTGGAGCTGAATCCCATCGAGGTGCAGGAGATGCTGCGGCTTTCCCGGGAAAATTCCAGGGCATCCGCGGAGGAGGTACGCGAATTTGCGGAAGAACTGGTCACCGGGGTTGTGGCGAACCGTGACGCGATAGATAATATTATCGTGGATAAATCGAAGAACTGGGCGATTTCCCGGATGGCCAGAGTGGACCTTAATATCCTCAGGCTGGCTGTTTTCGAACTCCTCTTCTTAAGCGAAATACCGAGAAATGTGACCATAAACGAAGCGATAGAGGTTGCCAAGAAATTCGGCACCGAAGAATCAGCGTCCTTCATAAACGGAATGCTCGACGAAATCGCCACAACAAATACTGAAAAAGAGTGAAGAGTGAAGGTGTAACGGTAATTCTTAATTTTTTTGTGGGGTGTCATGAAAGATATAAATATTGGGCTGCTCGGTTTCGGGACCATCGGCACCGGCGTTGTCAAGCTATTGGCCGGAAACGGCCTCCTGATCGAGGAAAAACTCGGGGCGCGGTTGCGCCTCAAGAGAATTGCCGATCTCGACATCACCACCGACCGGGGTGTGCCGGTGGCGGCAGGTGTGCTGTCCAACAGCGCCGATGCGGTGCTGACCGATCCCGATATTTCCGTGGTCATCGAACTTATCGGCGGGTATGAACCTGCCCGCAGTTTTGTGCTCAGGGCGATAGAAAACGGCAAGCATGTGGTCACCGCCAACAAGGCGCTGTTGGCGCTCCATGGCCGGGAGATCTATGCGGCGGCGGCAAAGAAAGGGGTCGAGGTGCTCTATGAGGCGGCGGTGGGCGGCGGCATCCCGGTGCTCTCCGCCATCAGGGGGAACCTCGCCGCCAATAACTTTTTCACCGTGCTCGGCATCCTGAACGGCACCTGCAACTATATCCTCACCAGGATGACCCAGGACGGGGCGGATTTCGCGGAGGTCCTGAAAAAGGCACAGGAACTCGGCTATGCCGAAGCGGACCCGACCTTCGACATCGAAGGGATCGATACCGCGCACAAACTTTCCCTCCTCCTCTCCCTCTGCTTCGGAACCAGGGTCGAATTCAAGGATATCCATACGGAAGGGATCAGTTCGATCTCCGGCCTGGATATAAATTTTGCCCGGGACTTCGGTTACAAGATCAAGCTCCTGGCCATAGGGAAACGCGATGGGGAGAGAATAGAGGCGCGTGTGCATCCCACCATGATTCCGGTCAATTATCCCCTGGCCGACGTGGACGGGGCCTTCAACGCCATCCGCCTGACCGGAGACTTTGTCGGCCCGGTGATGCTCTACGGCCGGGGGGCGGGGATGGATCCCACTGCCAGCGCGGTGGTGGGAGACGTTATGGAAATATCCCGCAATATTCTGGCGGGGATCGGCAGAAGAACTGCGCCGCTCGGCTACCTGGATGAGCGGGTAAGGGACCTGCCGATCAAGCCGATCGGGGAAATCGTCAGCAAGTACTATATCCGCTTCAGCGTTGTCGACAAACCAGGCGTGATTGCCCGGATAGCGGGGGAACTGGGAAAGAACGGGATCAGCATAGAATCGATGATCCAGACGGCGCGAAGTGTCCAGGAGTCGGTGCCGATCGTTATCATGACCCATGAGGCGCGGGAGATGGACGTTAGAAAAGCGTTGGCGGAGATCGATTCCTACGATATCGTCCGGGAAAAGAGCAATCTGATCAGGATCGAGGATAACCTGGAGTAGATTGCCCTGCACAACGGGCAGAAGCGAAACGATTTAAACCGAATATTAGCGGGTCAGGACGTAGGTGCGGCCAAATAGAGGGATACCGACGTAACCGCGCATTTCCAGCTGTTCCGGTGAAGTCATCCGCATTTTGCACCTGTAGGTGTTGCCGCTTTCCGGGTCATAGCATTTGCCATGCTCCCACCGGTCGTTTCCCGCATCGGACAGCCCTTCCACGACCTGCAGACCGATAATCGGGCGGGCCCTCAGCGCCGGGTCGGGATTTTTCAGGTCAAATTTAGGGGCGCCGACCGGCCCGTCATCGGCACTGACAAAGTTCGGGTTCTTCAGCCAGGCAACCTTTCCGCAGAGCTTCTCCCCGCATGGAAATATTTCCAACTTAGAGCTGTTGTTTTTGGTATTCCAAAGGCCAATGACGTTGGGCGAACCGGCGCAGCATGATGTTGCCGCTGCCAGCAGAATTGCCGCGCAGCATATTAAGATCTTCATCCAATTTCTCCGTAACGATTACTACCCCGTAACAGGCGGGGGTTTGAAAATGAATCTGGTTAATACCATATCGTTTTTATTTTAAAAGTAAAATTTTTGCCGCTCCGGAATAATGCGCCGCTTGTCGCTTGCAGAGGAATAAGAATTAGAAATACTCGGCCAGACCGCTCTCAATCCGTTCAAAACGGGCTACCCGCTCCACTGGCCGGCCCGCCTCCAAAGCGGTCCGTTCAGCATCCGACAGTTCCACTTCCGGCGCCACTGGCCGTCGCTCCAGATAGAGGGCACGTCCGGTTTCCAGCACGATCTTTTCAAAGGGGTTGCGGTAGCTTGGATTCTGCAGCAGAGCTGCCTCGCAGTAGCGTACACCCGTAACTGTCAGGGTCCTCAGATAGCCGGGTTCCGTCACTACCTCGTCGGAAACGCAGACGGTCAGGGCCGCACGACGCCGGGCGGCTACGTGCTGGAAGCGCCGTTTGTAGGGGAATGAACAGTAGTTCACCGGCAGGGGAATGCCTTTTGCCAGCCCGAAGCGAACCATCCGCAAGGCACAGAGTTCCGACTCCAGTACCGTGACCTTCTCGCCATGGAGAAAGGTATAGCCCCGCTCCGTCAACGGGCCAAAGTTGTACGGCGTCAACCGCATCTGGTGCAGATTGAGGTGATTGACCCCCGCCTCGCCCATTTCAACCATCTTCCGCTTAAGCAGTTCTTCGTCCTCCGGCACCGCCGGAATTTCCACCGTCACCGTCGGGATGCAACCCACCGCCAGGCGCAATTTTTCCAGATGATAGCGGACAGCGCCCAGGTCGAAGCGAATCTCGTCCAGGCCGGCATCCCGCAGGCGGCTGCAGAGATCGGCAGTAAGCAGTGTGCCGTTGGTATAGAGCCAGAGGTGAACATCATCACCGCAACGCTTGCGCACAGCGCTCAGGTAGGCCAGGGTCAGATCCGGCGCCATCAACGGCTCGCCGCCGCTGATGCTTACGCCGCTGAACCCCAGGGCGGCCACATAAGCGGCATACTCCTTCGGACTTGTGAAAGCCAGGCCATTGGTAACGGGCGGCCCGTCATCGTCCTGTGCCGTGGGGCAGTAGAAGCAGCGTACGTTGCAGCGGCCGGTGATGAACAGGCAGGACCAGCCGCCATCGCCGCAGCGCCGGCAACCGGGAGAGAGGCCGTTACAATCCACCTTGGTCCCGGCGTAACCGAAACAGGCGCGCTGTTCCAGCCAGTTCAGCAGTTCTTTACGCTCTGCGCCGGCTGTAGCCAGCTGCTTAGGGCCTGCAAAGGTCAGCAAGTCATACAGGCGGCCGTACTCGCGACGGTTGGAGTCGATCAGCCGCTGCTGAATGCTTTCGTTGAGATATGACTGAAAATTGGGGGACGGTGCTGATGGCACGTGGTAATCCCCTTTTTAGACGGAGTTGTTGTTACAGATATATACATCCGACTTGATTGCCTGGATTCAAGGAAAGCGGCGATGTCAAACCACTGTAAACCATTTACCGCAAAGCTGCATAGTAGAAAACGCTACTGTCCGGTAAACGTCATGGTGCTGAGCCGTAAAACGGATTGAACGAGTTATGGTGGAACGGCGGGAAATTATTGCAGCTTTGCAGGGTAGA
>JBGPID010000028.1:0-14930 GCA_041484725.1 Geobacteraceae bacterium
GGCAGCGCCGCCATGGATAACGAAGAGTGCTACCTGATGCAGAAGCTGGTTCGCTCATGGGGGGTCGCCTGGATAGAACATCAGGCCCGTATTTGACACAGCGCAACTGTAGCGGCTCTGGCAGAGTCGTTTGGACGCGGTGCAATGACGAACCACTGGATTGACCTGAGAAACGCCGACGTAGTACTTGTTATGGGGGCTAACCCCGCTTCGAATCACCCCATCTCCATGAAATGGATCATGAAGGCCCAGGAAAAAGGTGGGAAGCTTGTTGTCGTAGATCCCCGTTTCACCCAGACTGCGGCAAAGGCGGATTTTTATACCCGCCTCCGTTCCGGCACGGATATCGCCTTCCTCGGCGGCATGATCAAGTATATTATCGAAAATGACCTGTATTTCCATGATTATGTCATAAATTATACGAATGCTTCATTCCTGGTAAATCCCGACTTTAAACTCCCCGCCGATCTGGAAGGGGTATTCTCCGGTTATGACGAGAAAAAACGGAAGTATGACAAGGCGACCTGGTCTTTCCAGATGGAAGCAAACGGGACCCCGAAAAGGGACCTGTCGCTCAAGGATCCCAACTGTGTTTTCCAGCTCATGAAAAGGCAGTATTCCCGCTACACCCTGGAGCAGGTGGTGCAGATCACCGGTACAACCAAGGAGGATCTCATCGAGGTATACAAAACCGTAGGCTCCACCGGCAAGCCCAACAGGGTGGCTACGGTCTGTTACGCCATGGGATGGACCCAGCATACGGTCGGCGTTCAGAACATCAGGGCTTTCTCCATGATCCAGCTCCTGCTCGGCAACATGGGTATGGCCGGCGGCGGTATCAACGCCCTGCGCGGCGAGGCCAATGTCCAGGGATCGACCGATTACGGGCTACTCTTTCACATCCTTCCCGGCTACAACCCGGCGCCTACCGCCGCGCTCACGGACCTGAAGGCGTACAACGAAAAGAATACCCCCAAGACAAAAGAGCCTAGCAGCGTCAACTGGTGGGGGAACAGGCCGAAGTATATCACCAGCTACCTGAAGGCGATCTACGGTGACAAGGCAACGAAGGCGAACGATTTCGGTTATGCGTGGCTCCCCAAGGTCGATGAGGGTGCCAATTATTCATGGTTGAACATGTTCGACAAGATGTTCAAGGGGAAATTCGAAGGGTTTTTCGCCTGGGGGCAGAACCCGGCATGTTCCGGCGCCAACTCCAACAAGACGAGGCAGGCGCTGTCAAAGCTCAAATGGATGGTAAACGTCAATCTCTACGACAACGAGACAGGCTCCTTCTGGAGAGGACCGGGGATGAATCCCAAGGATATCCAGACCGAGGTCTTCCTGCTCCCATGCGCCTCCTCCATCGAGAAGGAGGGGAGCATCAGCAACTCCGGCCGCCTGGCGCAGTGGCGCTACAAAGCAATAGAGCCGGTGGGAGAGTCGCTCCCCGACGGCGAGATCATCAACGAGCTCTACTACAAGGTGAAGGATCTGTACGAGAAGCAAGGTGGGGCTTACCCCGATCCCATCGTCAACCTCGCCTGGGCGGGACACAAGGGCGAAGCAGGGAAGCTCGGCCATATAGATATGCACGACGTGGCCAAGGAGATCAACGGCTACTACCTGGCCGACGTATTCGACAAGAAGACCAATAAGCAGGTGGGGAAGAAGGGGGATCTCTGCACCAACTTCGTGACCCTCCAGGATGACGGCACCACTTCCAGCGGTTGCTGGATCTATTCCGGCAGTTATACGCTGAAGGACGGCAAGGAAGTGAACATGATGGCCCGGAGAGGAAAAGAGGACCCCACTGGGCTCGGCCTCTACTCCACCTGGGCATGGACCTGGCCGGTGAACAGGAGGATCATATACAACCGCGCCTCCGTGGACCCCAACGGCAATCCTTGGGACCCCAACCGCGCGCTCATCCAGTGGGACCCGGTCAAGCTCGATCCCAAAACCAACAAGCCGGGCGTATGGGTGGGGGATATCCCCGACGGTCCTGCGCCGCCCATGGCGTTGGCCGAGGGTAAAAAGCCGTTCATCATGAAACCGGACGGCGTCGGCTCCATATTCGGACCGGGCCTTGCCGATGGGCCGTTCCCTGAGCATTATGAGCCGCTCGAATGTCCGCTCACGGAAAACCCGATGTTCAAGAAGCACCGTATCAACCCGACAACCAAGATGTTCTTCGGCAAGGAAGGGGACCTGAAAGAGGACGAATTCGCCACCTGCGATATCAGGTTCCCCTATGTCTGCGCCACCTACCGGATAACCGAGCACTGGCAGACCGGCCTCATGACCCGCCATGTCCCCTGGCTCCTGGAGGCCCAACCACAGATGTTCGTGGAGCTGAGCAAAGAGCTAGCCAAGGAGAAGGGGATCAAGAACGGCGAAAAGGTTAACGTTTCATCGGCCCGCGGCACCCTCTGGGCCATCGCGATCGTCACCGACCGCTGGAAGCCGTTCCAGATCATGGGCCGGACTGTGCACCAAGTCGGCATTCCCTGGCACTTCGGATGGCAGTTCCCAGTGGACGGCAGCGGCGGCGACAGCGCCAATATCCTGACGCCGACGGTCGGCGATCCGAACACCATGATACCTGAATCAAAGGCCTTCATGGTCAATATAGAGAGGGGGTGATACCATGACTACAAAGGCATTACTCATTACACCTGAATTATGCATAGGTTGCCGCGGCTGCCAGATTGCCTGCAAGTCATGGAATCAGCTCTCAGCGGAAAAAACGAAGAACCACGGTGGCTACGAAAATCCGCCCGATCTTACGCCCAACAACTTCAACAAGATCCGCTTCATGGAGGTCCCCTCGGAAAAAAACCCGACACGGTGGCTCTTCGTCAGCCAGCGCTGCATGCACTGCAAGGACGCAGGGTGCATGAAGATCTGTTCATCACCGGGCGCCCTCACCAGGTCGGAAACGGGTGCAGTGGTCACCAACCATGAAAAATGCGTTGGCTGTCATCTCTGCGTTGCGGGCTGCCCCTTCAACGTCCCCCGCTACAACAGGAAGACCAACAAGCTTGCCAAATGCACCCAATGCGCCGACCGGGTCCCGAACGGCCTGACTCCGTTATGCGCCAAGACCTGCCCTACCGGCGCCATCGCCTTCGGCGACCGAGATGAACTGCTGGCCAAGGCCCAGCAGAAGGGCTACGCTAAAGTCTACGGCGAGATGGACCTGGGGGGTCTCGGCACACTCTTCGCCTTCAAGGATGCGCCGAAGATTTACGGCTATGCCGACAAGCCCGCCATCAACGAATTTGTCATTTTCTGGCACAAGTTCCTGAAACCCGCATCCTGGCTCGGTATCGGCGGCATGACCGCGCTCATGGGCCTTCATTATCTCGCGGTAGGACCGAAGAAGGAAACGCAGGATAAAGAAGAACCTACATGCCTGTGTGGAGAAAAAATCACGGAATCCACAGAGGAGAGGGAGGCGAATCATGAAACTAAACAATAATGACCTGATCAGAAAAGAGACCGCCTCCAGTATGACGAACCATTGGGTTTTAGCAATAAGCTGCCTTCTTCTGACGCTCAGCGGTTTCGCCTTCCTTTTCCATATCCAGTCCATCGGCGACCTCTTCGGCGGCTTTCCGATGATGAGGAACATCCACAACTGGCTCGGCGTCGTCTTTGCCGTGTCGCTTTTCCTGAGCATGTGGAACTGGCTCAAGGAATGCATTACCTTCGGTTATAACGATATTGAGTGGTGTATTGCAGCGGGGGGGTATCTGGGCAAGTTCTGGAAAAAGAAGGCGCCCCCCATGCACAAGCTGAATACCGGCCAGAAGTTATTCTATCTCTGCCTGCTGATATTCGGCCTCGGCATCATCGTGTCGGGCTTCTTCATCTGGCTGTCGCCGGGCTTCAGGACGATTATGATCCTGGCGCACTTCCTTCACAACGTCTGCTTCATTCTGATCGGCATATTCCTGCCGATCCACATATACCTCTCCACCCTGGGTAACCCCGGCACCATCCGGATCATGATCTACGGCACCGTGCCGGTCTGGTGGGCAAGAAAGAAGTCCCAGCAATGGGTTGAAGAGATCGAGGAAGGACATTCACATTAACCGCATTGCCAATGGGTCGGGAGCCGGAATTCAGTCAATTTGATCCGGCTCCCGACCACTTTTCTCATTCGGGTATCAAGAGATGGAAAAAATATTCAGATACCAGCAGGGGAGGTTGGAGCCCACGGACACATCTATTGTCCGGGAATTCCCCCTGAAGCTTATCGTGAACGACCGTGAAATCGCCACCCTGATCGCCTCGCCGCATAATCTCCGCTTTCTGGTGGCCGGATTCCTGAGGCTGCAGGGGTTCGTCGATACCGTATCCGATTTTCACATGCTTTCGGTCTGCGAGGATTTCGGCATCGCCAATGTCCGAATCAAGGGGGAACTCCCGGATCAACTCCGTCCGGTTTTGACCAGCGGCTGCGGCACCGGGGTCACATTTACCCTGGAAACCCGTACGCCGAATCCGGAGGATCAGGACAGAACACGTATCTTCAGACCCGACGCGGTATTCCGTCTCATGGAGGGGCTGGCGTGCCAGGCAGAGGGGTATAGAAACCATGGCGGTATTCATTCAGCGGCCGTGGGGAACGCCGAAGGTGATCTTCTCCTCTTTGCCGAAGACCTGGGGCGGCACAATACCCTCGACAGGATAGCCGGAGAGGCCCTTCTCGGCTCCATGGACCTTACCGGGTCACTCCTGGTCACTTCCGGACGGGTTTCCACCGAGATGGCTGCCAAGGCGGCCAGGATCGGCATATCGCTCATCGCCTCCCGCACCTCCCCGACCGATATGGCGGTAAAGATCTGCCGGGAGGCGGGGATCGTCCTGATCGGCTATGCGCGCGGGGGGAAATTTAGCGTCTATAACGGTGCGGAACGGATCGATCTCACTGCTGCCGAAAGAAAGATAAAGGGAGTAAGCGGCGTTATCCTGGCCGGCGGCAAATCGAGCCGCATGGGGAGCAACAAGGCGCTCCTTCCCTACAAAGGAGGGCGGTTTATCGAGGCGATCCACCGCCAGCTGTCGGAAATATTCGAAGAGGTACTCCTGGTCACCAATAATCCGGAGCAGTATGAATTCCTTCCCTGCCGCAAGGTGGCGGACCTCTTCCCCGGCGCCGGGGCTCTTGCCGGAATCCACTCCGGACTTTACCACAGCGCTAATCCGGCTATTTTTGCCGTTGCCTGCGACATGCCTTACCTGAACAACGAGCTTGTCCGCCATCTTGCCGGCCGGGCGGATGCAGGAAGTGTCCTTATCCCCGAGGGGCCGGCCGGTTTGGAGCCGCTCCATGCGGTTTACGGCAAGGGTTGTCTGGCGGCCATCGAGGAAACCCTCATACATGGTGAAAAACGGATCCTCTCTTTCTTTGACCGGGTGAAAACCATCAAGATAAACACGGAACAGATCGCCGGCTTCGACCCCTCCTTCGCCTCCTTCAGCAATATAAACACGCCGGAAGAATACTTCCGCTTGAGAGGCTGCGAGCGGGAGAACGTGGCATCTGACGGGGTCTTTGAAGACGCCCTGACCAGCAATCAAAAAGATTAGCGCTTACAAGTCAACTTGTTCTAATAAAGCATGGGGTCATGTCAACGGCATGACCCCATGGACAGTGTCGCGGTGGTGAACCGAGGGAAAATTGTCCAGAGCGGACCACCCGTTGAGGTGATGAACCGCCCGGCAGATGAATTCGTCGCATCATTCATGGGTATGGAGAATGTCCTCTCCGGGAAAGTGACTGCCTGTCGCGAAGGGTTGCTCACCGTGACGGTGACGGGACGCCCCATCGAGCTTCCCGGCAATGCAGGAGAGGGAGAAGAGGCGGTGTTCTGCGTCCGCCCCGAGAATATCACCATCATCTCTGATCAGGGGGGCGCAACCAGTGCAAGGAATGTTTTCCCTGCAATCATTGATAATATTGTTTCCATGGGGGTTTACTACATGCTCCATCTCGATTGCGGATTCCCCCTCGTGGCCTCTCTTACCCAGCAATCCCTGAGCGCGATGCATCTGGAGAAGGGGAAGCGGGGAATTACGTCCTTTAAGGCAACTGCCGTGCATCTGATCCGGACAGGCAACTAGGGTTAAAAATGAGGGATCTGACTTATTTTGCACCTGTTGATTGTCCCTGATCCTCCAATGTAAGCACCCCCAAGAACTTCCCACAGGATGTCGGCCGGGTCTGGAAAGATTTCGTAAAAGGGATGGATCCGGCGTTCCCACGCCACTCTATTTCAGATACTTCTCAATCAGTATCTCAGCTATCTGTACCGCATTGGTAGCTCCCCCCTTGCGGATGTTGTCGGCCACCACCCAGAGGTTCAGGCCGTTCTCTGTCGACTCGTCCTCGCGGATGCGGCCGATGTAGATCAAATCCTGCCCGGCAGCCTCGCTCGGCAGCGGGTAGAGCTTGTTCGCAACATCGTCCAGAAGTTTGCAGCCGGGAGCGTTGGCAAGGAGCTCGCGGGCTTTTGCCACGGGGATTTTCTTCTCGGTTTCGATGTTCACTGCCTCGGAATGACCGTAAAAAACCGGCACGCGCACCGTGGTGGCGGTGATCCTGATATCCGTCTCCATGATCTTCCGGGTCTCGTTGACCATTTGCATCTCTTCCCTGGTGTAACCGTTGGGGTCGAAAGAATCGATATGCGGCAGGCAGTTGAAGGCAATCCGGTAAGGGTAGATTTTGCATTTGGCGGGCCGGCCGTTCATGAGATCGATGGTCTGGGTGCGCAGCTCTTCGATCGCCTTGTTACCGGTGGCGGAAACCGCCTGGTAGGTGGAGACGACGACCCGCTTGATCCGCCCGAAGTCGTGGAGCGGCTTGAGCGCCACCACCAGCTGGATGGTGGAGGAATTCGGGCTGGCGATGATCCCCTTCCTGCTGTATTGGCCGATGGCGTGGGCGTTCACCTCGGGTACCGCGAGCGGTACCTCCGGGTCCATACGCCAGGCACTGGAGCTATCGACGCAGACCGCGCCGGACCCGGCAGCCGAAAGGCAGAACTCCTCGGAGAGGGTGCTGCCCGCGGAAAACAGGGCGATATCGACCCCTGCGAAAGAGTCATGGGTCAGCTCTTCCACCACCACCGGCTTTCCTTTGAACTGGATGATCTGCCCGGCGCTGCGGCTGCTGGCCAGACAGCGGATCTTCCCGACCGGGAAATTCCGCTCCTCCAGACACTCAATCATCTGGTTGCCGACCAGGCCGGTTGCACCGACAACGGCTACGGACCACAGTTTGCTCATCTTTTCCGGTCTCCTCCCATTAACCTGAAAAGCAGTTGACTCACACAAAGCCACGAAGAGCACAAAGAAATCGGTGTGTATTGAGTTAGATCCATTCACCCAAATGGTTTTCAATGATTCAAGAAAGGTTGTTGCTTTCCTTAGTGACTTTGTGGCTTTGTGTGATATCTGCCGTATTGTTTAGGAACCTACATGTCATAAGCATTTCCTGCAGGGCCTCAGCGGCCGCATTCCGGCCGGGGGACGCGCTACAAAGATTTACTTCTCAATAAGTATGCGCAACATGCGGCGCAGAGGTTCCGCCGCACCCCACAGGAGCTGGTCGCCACAGGTGAAGGCCGAGAGGTACTCTGGTCCCATCCGCATCTTGCGCAGACGGCCGATGGGAACGGTGAGGGTCCCGGAAACCGCCGCCGGCGTGAGGTGGGCCAGGGTATCGGCCTTCGTGTTGGGAACGAATTTGACCCATTCGTTATCATTTCTGATCAGGTTTTCGATGTCGGCGATCGGCAGATCCCGGTTCAACTTGATGGTCAGTGCCTGGCTATGGCAGCGCATGGCGCCGACGCGTACACAGATGCCGTCCACCGGGATCGGCGAGGCGGTGCCGAGAATCTTGTTGGTCTCGGCGTATCCCTTCCACTCCTCGCGGCTCTGTCCGTCTTCGACCTCCCGGTCGATCCAGGGGAGGACATTTCCCGCCAACGGAAAACCGAACTCCTTCTTCGGCAGGTCGTTGCTCCGCAGGGTTGCGGAAACCTCCCGGTCGATGTCGAGGATGGCCGACGCAGGCTTCTTGAGAAGCTCTGCGACCGAACCGTGTACGGCTCCCATCTGGTTGAGCAGTTCGCGCATGTTGGGGGCGCCGGCGCCGGAAGCGGCCTGGTAGGTCATGGAGGTGAGCCATTCCACCAGTCCGGCGCGGAAAAGCCCTCCCAGGGCCATCAACATCAGGCTGACGGTGCAGTTGCCGCCGATGTAGTCCTTGATTCCCTGTGCCAGGGCATTATCGATGACGTTGCGGTTGACGGGATCGAGGATGATAACGGCGTTCGGCTCCATCCGCAGGGTGCTGGCAGCGTCGATCCAGAAACCCTGCCAGCCGGACTTGCGCAGTTCAGGGTGAATTGCCTTGGTATAATCCCCCCCCTGACAGGTGATAATCAGATCGAGTTTCCTGAGCAAAGAGATATCCGCGGCGTCCCTGAGTGTTCCCGCGTTCATGGGAGCGGGCTGTCCCAACTGGGAAGTGGTGAAAAACATCAGTTCATCAATCCCCGCAAAATCGTTTTCCTCCTGCATCCGCCGGAGAAGAACCGAACCTACCATACCACGCCAACCGACAAAACCGATTTTCATACGCGATTTCCTTTTCTTCCTTTTCTTAAATGTAACTACTCGGGTGTCAAGGACCTGTTTTTCTATATTAGCGTGCGGCAGGATATACTTGTCAATAAAAAAAGACCGGGATAATAAAATCCCGGTCCCTCTCGTCACTCTCCATCTGCCGGGTGTGCCTACACTCCCTTGATCCCTTCGTTCTTGTTCCGCAGCTTTTTCATCAATTCCTTGACACCCTGATTGTTAATAATCTTGTTAAACTGGGACCGGTAGTTGGAGACCAGACTCACCCCCTCGACGATCACATCATAAACCATCCACTCTCCCCCCTTGTTCATCAGCCGGTAATTCAGGGAGTATTCGTCCTTCTTGGCGGTCACGATCTTCGTTTTGACCTCGGCATATTCATCTTCCACGCTCTCACTCAGGTAGATGACCTTCTCGTTATTGTACGACTCGATCTTGTTCGCGTAAGTAGTCTCCAGGAGCGTCTCGAACAGTCCGGCAAACTCCTTCTTTTCCGCTGGGGAGAGTTCTTTCGCGTGGGGGCCCAGGGCGCGCTGGGTCATCTCGCCGTAATCGAATATGGCTCCTATGGTGGTTCTCAGGGCCTTACGTCTTTTCTTCTCGTTCGCCGACTTTTTCAGCTCCTTGTCCGCAACGATCCTCACCACCTCATCCACGGTTTTCTTCACCGAGGCGGTGACGGAAGTCTGCGCCACTACCGGTGTGATCAGGGTAAAACATGCCAGCATCGCGAATACAACAATAAACTTGATTTTCATTCAGCACCTCTCTTCATATTTCTTTCATGCAAGTCCAAGTCAAAATCCGTCTCTGAACCTCCTCCCCTGAGGGGGGCGAGGATGGGGGGATAACTCCGTCTTCATGCCAGAAAAAGGCCGCAGACGGCATTTCCAGCGCGTATTTCGCGGCACGAACCTGCCTCAATCCACCTGGCCGTGGATATACTTGCTCAACAACTCCTCCAGGTCCACAGCCGATTCCGTTTCGCGAATCCGCCCCCCGTCGGCAAGGAGTTTGTCCGACCCGCCCGGTTTCACCTGGATGAATTTGTCCCCTATTATACCACTGGTACGGACAGACGCAATCACGTCATCCTGCAGTTTGACCCCCCCCTTTATCTGCAGATAAACCCTGGCCCTGCTGCCATTCTTCGGGTCAAGGATGATCCGGCCGACCTTTCCCACCCCGACCCCGGCCACTTCCACCGCTGCCCCGCTCTTCAGTCCCGACACTGAGTCGAAGTCTGCGTAGACCTTGTAGTAGTCCCCTCCGAACAGTTCCATCTTACCGAGCTTGATGGAGAGGTAGGCGAGGCAGAGAAGGCCGATAAACACGAATATCCCGACGATTGTTTCCAAAGTTGCTCGTTTCATAGTTCACCTGTGGCGGGTGTTTGCTGCCAACCCTCTCCTATCGTTATCATGTGACCATGCGGATTGGTCCATCGAGGCTGCCGGTAATGAACTGGCGCACCACCGGATGGGTTGACTGCCTGATATCCTTCGCCGTCCCCTTTTCGATGATCTCTCCCTTATACAGCATGGCGACATCATCGGAGATGTCGAAAATCTGCGGTATCTCGTGGGAGACAATGACCGCTGTATAGCCGAACCTCTTGTGGGTATCCTTGATCAACTGGTGGATGGCCCGGCAGATAATCGGGTCCAAACCGGTAGTCGGTTCGTCAAAAAGGATTATCTTGGGATTGAGGAGAAGTGCCCGGGCAAGCCCCACACGCTTTTTCATCCCTCCTGACAGCATATCGGGGTACTTTTTGTCGATACCCTTAAGTCCCACATGGGCGAGGGCCTCATGCACCCGATCCCGGATCTGGGCCGGAGAAAGACGGGTTTTTTCCTCAAGGGGAAAGGCGACATTCTGGAACACCGTCATGGAGTCGAACAGGGCGGCATTCTGGAAAAGCATGCCGAATTTTTCCCGCGCCTCGTTGAGAACGCTTCCCCTCATGCTCGATATCACTTCACCGTCAACGACCACTTCACCTTTGTCCGGCTTCAGCAACCCGATCATGTGCTTCAGGAGCACACTCTTTCCTTCGCCACTCGGGCCGATTATGGAGGTGATCTTGCCCGTGGTGATCTCCAGGTTCAGTTTGTTGAGCACCACCTGACTGTCGAAGGCCTTGGTCACATTCACCAGACTGATCATGGCGGAGCCGTTCTGGGGTCTTTGCGCTGCTCGCAGCATACCAGTCGTCTTGCGCAGCACGTTGAGCGCAGAACCAATCACGGTTTTCAAAACAACCTCTCAAAGAAAAACTAGTAGTTAATAGTTAGCACATAGCGTTTGGAAAATCTCTATTCGCTATCCGCTGTATGCTATTCGCTGATTTTACAAAAGCACCGAGGTCAGGAAGTAATCCCATATCAATATCATCACCGAAGACATTACCACTGCCGCGGTAGTGGCCCGGGACACCCCTTCTGCGCCGTGGCCGGCATAATACCCCTTGTAGCAGGATACCCAGGAGATGATCATCCCAAACGAGATCGACTTGATAATCCCCGAATAGACATCCTTCCATTCCACGCTCTTTTCCATCTCGTGGAAGTAGGCCCCCGGATTCACGCCTAAGAGTTTCACCCCAACCACATAGCCGCCATAAATCCCCACGACATCGAAGATGGCGCAGAGGAGAGGGACGGCGATAACCGCGCCGATGATCTTCGGTGATACCAAGTACTTAAAGGGCTCCAGGGCCATGGTGCGAAGCGCGTCGATCTGCTCCGTGATCTTCATGATGCCGATCTCGGCGGTGATGGCGCTCCCTGCGCGACCGGTCACCATCAGCGCAGTGAGGACCGGCCCCAGTTCACGGATCAGGGAGAGCGCCACCGCTGCGCCGAGCATCCCTTCGGAGCCGAACTTGGCAAGGGTGTAGTACCCCTGCAGTCCGAGCACCATCCCGGTGAAAGACGCGGTAAGAAATATCACAAAAAATGATTTCGCGCCTATGAAATGGAGTTGCTTCAAGATAAGGATGGGTTTGCCGGGAGAGGTGACGATCTTGTACAGGGCGTAGACCAGGAAGCTCAGCATGCTCCCCATCTCCCGGAGAAGCCAAAGAGTCAGCTCGCCCAGTTTGTCCACGAATAACAGCAATGTCCCCTCCAAGAAATTAAGGCAAATACATAATCGGCTTAGTATAAGGCAAATTTAACGGGTTGTAAAGAGTGGTATTTGCTCGCGCAGTTCGAGCACTTATTATTAAATTCGTGCGTTGAGGCTGGTATGCAGGAAGAGTGAACAGGACTAAACTTAAGTTTATCTACAGGCTAATCGGCTGTGGCATCCGCTGCACTTCTCTATTGAAGAGAATTAACCCCAGAATATGCCCGTAGAATCTTTTTCTACCTCGGCAAGCAATTTTTCTATGTCTTTATCTGAAGGATATGGTTCAAAAAGATGCCACCGTTCATTCCTGTCGGCATAATAGAGATACCAGCTATTGGTATTGATTTCTTTTTTTAATCTGGCTACCTTGTGAGAAATCCATTTACTCTTATCGAGCCGATATGGCCTGTATTCAAAAAGTTTGACTTCGTTACCTCTCAACTCGAATTCTACCCTGAACTGATCGCTGATATGGTGTGGAACTTTCATTTCGCAGTACGCGGAAAAAATCTTTATAACTCTCTGTTTTTCAAACTCCGATAAAGCCAATTTCAACCTTCTGTTTTTTTCGTAATACTGCAACGGAGAGCGACGGGTGTCAAGTCAAAAAGTTGTGCCTCCATCCACATCAACACCTGTTCCTTCTTTTCCTTGCCCCGATTTTAATGGCAAACGGGGCTGGAAAATGGTAAAAGAGGTCCACATAAAAAGGCCTAGGGGAGATCAGCAACATTATCCGCATCTTGTTACATTTGCAAATGAAAGTTTCCTGTGCTAACTTTATGGAAAATTAATGTGGAGTAAATCATGGATTTTACCGTTGCCCTGGCGCAGATAAAGCCTAAACTGGGTTGTCTTTCGGATAATCTCGACATTGTGGAAGCGGCCGTGGAACAGGGGATCAAAGAGCGGGCAGGGGTGGTGATCTTTCCCGAACTGGCGCTGACCGGCTATTTCCTCAAGGACCTGGTCCCGGAGGTGGCGCTCTCGCTCGATTCGCCGGAGATCAAGAGGCTCCTCACCCTCTCCCGCCATATCTCCATTGCCATCGGCTTTGTCGAGGTCACCGCCGAATACCGTTTTTACAATTCCGCGCTCTATCTTGAAGATGGGGAGATACGGCATCTCCACCGCAAGGTATACCTCCCGACCTACGGCCTGTTCGATGAACAACGCTACCTGGCCCGCGGCCTGCGGCTCCGCTCCTTCGACACACGGTTCGGCAGGATGGGTATTCTGATCTGCGAGGATATGTGGCACCTGTCGGCTTCCTATGTTCTCGCCATGGACGGCGCCACCACCATACTCTGCCTCTCGAGCAGCCCCGGCCGTGGCATCATGGACGACGAGAACCTCGGTTCCACTGTCGCCTGGCAGACACTGAACGCCACCACCGCCATGTTCCTCAATTGCCGGGTCCTCTACTGCAACCGGGTAGGTTATGAAGACGGGGTGAACTTCTGGGGGGGATCGGAAGCGGTTGGTCCCAACGGCGAAGTAACCGCACGGGGAAAGATCCTGGAAGAGGACTTCGTCATTGCCGAGATCGAGGAGGGGGCGCTACGTCGCGAGCGCATATTCTCACCACTTATGCGGGATGAAAGCCTCTCCATCACCCTGAGGGAACTCCAGCGCATCGAGAATGAAAGGAGCCGCTTATGTCGGAGCTTAGGGTAAACACGCGGCTTTTGCGCAAGATACTGGTCGGCTTCATTCGGGAAGAGGTCCTGAAGGTCGGCCTGAATAAAGCGGTACTCGGTCTTTCCGGCGGGATCGACTCGGCGCTCGTCGCCCATCTGGCGGCAGAGGCGCTGGGACCGGAGAACGTCCACGCCTGCATCATGCCCTACCGTACCAGTCACCCGGAAAGTGAGGCCCATGCCCGGCTGGTTGCCGGTAATCTCGGGATCGACTTTGAGGTGATCGAGATCACTTCAATGGTGGACGCCTATTTCGAGCTATATCCCGATGCGGACAACACGCGGCGCGGCAACAAGATGGCCCGGGAAAGGATGACCATCCTCTACGACCATTCGGCGGCATCACCCGCGCTTGTCCTGGGGACCAGCAACAAGACCGAGTTGCTTCTCGGCTACGGGACCCTGCACGGAGACATGGCGAGCGCCCTGAATCCCATCGGCGACATCTACAAAACCCAGGTCTGGCAACTGGCGGAGGAGATGGAGGTACCGCAGGTGGTCATTGACAAGAAACCCTCCGCCGATCTGTGGGCCGGCCAGACCGATGAACAGGACCTGGGCTTCACCTACCGGGAGGTGGACGAACTCCTATATCACATGGTGGACCAGCGCTACAGCAGGGAAGAGCTTGTCGCTCACGGCTTTGCCCCGGATTTTATCGAGCTGATTTACGCCAAAGTACAAAATTCCCATTTCAAACGCCGACTGCCGGTCATTGCCAAGGTATCGCAGCGGACTATTGACCGGGATTTCAGGTATTCCAGGGACTGGGGGAAATAGTGGGGAGTGAAGAGTGAGCCTTCAAAGCACCCCACCGGGGGTGCTTTACATAGTCGCCACCCCCATCGGCAATCTGGAGGACATCACCTTCCGGGCTGTCCGCATCCTCAAGGAAGTGGAGCTGATTGCCGCCGAAGATACCCGGCATTCCCGCAAGCTTCTCTCCCATTTCGGCATCGCCCGGCCGCTTACCTCGTATTTTGACCATAACAAGAATTTCAAGGGGAGTTATATACTGGAAAAGCTCCGGGAGGGGCATTCCGTCGCACTCATCACCGACGCCGGAACTCCCTGCATATCCGACCCCGGCTACCAGCTGGTGCGGGACGCCGGAACTGCCGGTATCCAGGTGGTGCCGATACCTGGGCCTTCCGCCGTGATTGCCGCCCTTTCGGCTGCCGGTCTGCCAACCGACCGGTTCGCATATGAGGGGTTCCTGCCGAACCGGCAGGGGAAAAGGCGTGAAAAACTGATGTCGGTCAAAGGTGAAGAGCGGGTCCTGGTCTTTTATGAGGCCCCCACCCGGCTGGCAGCGGCGCTTTCGGACCTGCTGGAGGTCATGGGCGACCGGGAGGTGGTCATTGCCCGGGAATTGACCAAGCTCTACGAAGAGTTTATCAGGGGACACGTCACTGATCTGATAGA